>CAMDAT010000005.1 GCA_945888825.1 Bifidobacterium breve
TTTGAGCACCAAGCTCTGTCCCGCCTGGCTGCCGCGTGAACACTGCACCAATGCGGGTCGCAAGAAGCTCGGCTTGGGTGGATTTGCCCGAGCCTTCACCGCCCTCAAAGACAATAAAGCGGCCACGAGTCCCCGCCGAAGATGGCACAGCCTCAGAAGCCCTCAGCCGGGTCGGCTGGCCGATCCGGGAGTGCAGCAGCGGCAGCAGCCTTGGCTGGAGTGATTCCGGCACCCGCAGCCTTTTTTTGAGCCGCCTTCTTTGGCGCCGCCTTCTTTGCAGCAGCCTTCTTCTTGGCTGGGGCTTTCTTCTTCGCTGCTGCCTTCTTCTTTGCAGCAGGCTTCTTTTTGGCCGGGGCTTTCTTCTTCGCTGGGCCACGCGCTCGACGGTCAGCCATCAACTCAAGGGCCCGTTCCATAGTCAGGTCCTCGACTGAGTCACCCTTGCGCAGGCTTGCGTTGGTTTCACCGTCAGTCACATAGGGACCAAAGCGACCATCCTTGATCACAATCGGCTTCTCTGTTTCGGGATCATTCCCCATCTCGCGCAAGGGCGGCTTCGCCACACCTTGGCCACGGCGACGCTTGGGCTCAGCAAAAACCTTGAGCGCCTCTTCTAATGTGATCGTCAGAATCTGCGACTCAGTTTCAATCGAGCGGCTATCGGTGCCCTTCTTGAGGTAGGGGCCAAACTTGCCGTTGAGCGACAGAATCATCTCGCCATCGGCTGGGTCAAGGCCAACCTCGCGTGGCAAAGAGAGCAACGGCAGCACATCCTCGAGCGTGACGGTTGCTGGGTCCATCGTGCTGAACAGACTTGCAGTGCGCGGCTTAAACCCAGTGTCGTCATCGTGCACGCCTTCTTGCACATACGGACCGAACCGACCCGCTTTGAGCTGCACATCGAGTCCAGTCTCGGGATGCTGACCAAGAATTCTGTCCCCCGACGGGGCCTCGAGCAGCTCGATTGCGTACTCCACGGTGAGTTCATCTGGCGGAATGTCATCGGGGATACTTGCCCGCTGATTGTTCTCGCCCTCTCCGCGCTCTAGGTAGGGACCAAAACGCCCAACTCGGGCAACGATCATCACCCCGTCGGGTCCAAGCCCGAGTGGAATTGAGTTGATCTCGCGAGCATCAATCTCGCCAAGATTTCCCTCGACAAGCTGCTTGAGGCCGGGCGATCCGACCTCTCCAGTTGAGCTGTCAACGCCAAAGTAGAACCGGGCAAGCCATGGCTCCATATCGGCCGCACCAGAGGCAATATCGTCGAGTTCTTCCTCCATGCGCGCCGTGAAGGCGAAATCAACCAGAGTCGGAAAGTGCTGCTCCATGAGCGTGACCACCGCAAAGGCAGTAAAACTCGGCACCAAAGCAGAGGCCTTCTTCCACACATAACCGCGATCTTGGACCGTGGAAATAATCGAGGCGTATGTCGAGGGCCGGCCCACTCCAAGTTCTTCAAGGCGCTTCACGAGCGAGGCTTCTGTAAACCGCGCTGGCGGCTGAGTCTCGTGTCCGTTTGCTTCAAGTGCATCCGTGGCGATTGCATCCCCCTCCGCCATCTGCGGCAGTACCTTCTCTTGATCCTCAAGGGCTTCATCGGGGTCATCTGAGCCCTCGACATAGGCACGCAAGAAACCTGGGAATTGAATGGTCCGACCGGATGCAGAAAACACAGCCTCTCGCTGATCGGCCGTGGTGCTCACCAAACGAACCTGCACCGACTCGCCCCGCGCATCGTTCATCTGGGATGCAATCGTGCGCTGCCAAATCAGTTCATACAGCCGGAGCTCGGCTCCATTGAGCTGCTGAGCTACTTGATCCGGGGTACGGAAGCTGTCTCCTGCAGGACGAATTGCCTCGTGAGCCTCTTGCGCATTCTTCACCTTGTTGGCATAGCGCCGCGGGGCATCCGGCAAATATGCCTTGCCGAACTTCTCAAGAATCTGCGTGCGTGCTGCCGTGACGGCGGTCTCTGACAACGAGGAGGAGTCGGTACGCATGTACGTAATGAAACCGTTCTCGTACAAGCGCTGAGCAGTAGACATCGTCTGCGCAGAGGACATCCGCAGTTTGCGACCAGCCTCTTGTTGCAAGGTTGAGGTCATAAATGGTGGGGAGGGCTTGCGGGTATACGGCTTGCGTTCCACGGATCGCACCTGCACAGGCTGATCAGTCAGCGCAGTACGCACTGCACTAGCTGCAGCCTCGTCAAGCAGAACAGCGTTCTTGTCAGCGCTTGCAGAAAGTTCACCGCTCTGGCCAAAGTCCTTACCAGTAGCCAGACGCTCGCCGGCAAACTCAATCAGCGTTCCCGGAAACTGTGTTTGGTCTTGTGAGGAATCAACATGGCGGAACGTTGCTTGCAGGTCCCACCAGCTAGCCGAGCGGAATGCCATGCGCTCACGCTCACGCTGCACAACAACTCGGGTTGCAACTGACTGCACCCGGCCAGCCGACAGCCGAGGCATGATCTTTTTCCACAGCACGGGCGAGACTTCGTATCCGTACAGCCGGTCCAAGATCCGACGACATTCCTGGGCATCAACAAGACGACGATCTAGCTCACGAGGATTCTCTAGCGCATGACGAATCGCCTGCGGAGTGATCTCGTGAAACACCATTCTCTTGACGGGTACTTGTGGGTTCAGCACCTCAAGGAGATGCCACGCGATTGCCTCTCCCTCACGATCCTCATCTGTTGCTAGATACAGCTCATCGGCGTCTTTCAGAAGAGCCTTCAGATGGCGAACATGATCCTTCTTTTCGGAGTTCACGATGTAGAGCGGCTTAAAGTGATTTTCGGTATCGACACCTAGCCGTGCCCAAGCTTGCCCCTTGTATTCCTTAGGAACATCGGCCGCGTTTCTGGGCAGATCTCTAATGTGGCCGATCGATGATTCGACCTGATATTCGTCACCTAGGAAGCTGGCAATAGTGCGCGCTTTTGCTGGTGACTCGACGATGACTAAAGGGTTTCCCACGAGTGACAGCTAAGAGAGTGCAAGCGCAGATGTCAAACAACTATCCAAAATAACTTTCCAGCTCAGGCAAGGTAGGTTGACAACTATGAGTTTTGAACCGAGTGCTCGTGGCCAAGAATTACTTACAAAACTTCAGGAGTTCATCGACTCTGAAATCACTCCATCCGAGCCAATTTACGAGTCTCAGATGCAGGCCCTCGGAGATCCCCACGGCCACCCGCAGATTATCGAAGACCTCAAGTCCTCTGCCCGCTCTCGAGGCCTGTGGAACCTGTTTATGCCACATCAGACTGAGTGGACCCCAGAGCCAGTTAGCAATTTGGATTATGCCCACATTGCCGAACTCTCGGGCCGTTCCATGCATCTGACTCCCGAGGCTATGAACTGCGCTGCACCAGATACCGGCAACATGGAAGTTCTGACGCTGTTTGGCACTCAGGAGCAAAAAGATGAGTGGCTTGTTCCCCTGCTCAACGGTGAAATTCGCTCTTCCTTTGCAATGACTGAGCCAGCAGTTGCTTCCTCGGATGCCACGAATATTCAGCTGAGCATCGAGCGCGACGGAGACGAGTACGTACTCAACGGCCGCAAGTGGTGGATCTCTGGAGCAGCCTCGGGCCGTTGCAGAGTCATGATCGTTATGGGCAAGACCGATCCAACAGCTGCCCGGCACTTGCAACAGTCAATGGTGCTCGTTCCCATGAACACCCCGGGCGTGACAAAGGTGCGAGACCTTCCGGTATTTGGATACCAAGACCGAGAAGGGCATTCGGAGCTCAACTTTGACAACGTCCGGGTACCAGTCAGCAACCTGATCGGCCAAGAAGGCGGAGGGTTTGCTATTGCTCAGGCCCGTCTCGGCCCGGGCAGAATTCATCACTGCATGCGCTGCGTCGGAGTGGCCGAGCGGGCCTTGGAACTGATGTGCGAGCGAGTCACTCAGCGAGTTGCTTTCGGCGGGCCGATCTCTGATCAGGGAGTTGTTCGAGAATGGATTGCGGACTCACGCATAGAGATTGAGCAGGTCCGACTCCTAACGCTCAAGGCCGCATGGTTGATGGACACCGTCGGCGCCAAGGGTGCAGCAATTGAGATCTCTGCAATCAAAGTTGTTGCACCGAACATGGCGCTGCGCGTTGTTGACCGGGCTATTCAGGCCCATGGTGGTGGCGGTGTCTCGGATGACTTCCCGCTCGCACGGATGTATGCAGGCTTGCGCACACTCCGCTTTGCCGATGGCCCAGATGAGGTGCACCGCCGGCAAGTAGCTCGTACCGAGCTTGCCAAGTACCGCCGCTAGGCCAGCCTCAGCAACCCATGAGCGACCCGGCAAGAAAAATTGCAGCGGTTCTCAATTCTTTAGCCGAGGACGCTCGGCTTGTTCATGTTGAGCAGATTCCTGCCAGAAGCGAACGCACTGCCGAACTCGATCGGGCACTCCCCGAGGAGCTCCAGCTGTGCCTGCCGCACACTCAGTTCTGGTCGCATCAGGCTCAGGCAATCAACTTGGCCCGCTCAGGAGAATCCTTGGTAGTGGCCACAGGGACTGCCTCGGGGAAGTCACTGTGTTACCAAGTTCCAATCGCAGAGTCGGTGTTGAGCGGCGGAACTGCGTTGATGATCTACCCCACCAAGGCCCTAGCTCGGGACCAGTTGCTGTCCTTGACCTCTTGGGAAGTTCCCGGACTCACTGCCGCCGCCTACGACGGAGACTGCTCCCCCGAGGAGCGGTCCTGGGTACGGACTCACGCCAACGTGTTGCTCACCAACCCCGAGATGGTGCATCAAACAATCCTTGCCAACCACCGTCGCTGGGCCAAGTTTCTGCAGGAGCTCAAATTCGTCGTGGTCGACGAGCTTCACACACTTCGTGGCGTGTTTGGCACTCATGTCGCACACATTTTGCGCCGGCTACGCCGCCTGGTGCGCTTCTACGGCGGAGAGGAACCAACGGTCATCTTTAGCTCGGCCACTATCGGCGAACCAGCGAAGCTCGCTTCGGGTATCTGCGGCCATGAGGTGGCCGTGGTGCAAAGCGATGCCTCGCCATCAGGCATGCGATCGATAGCACTCTGGAACCCTGCGGAAGCATCCGATGGTGAGCGTTGGTCGATCAACGCCGAGGCTGCTCTTTTGGCTTCAAGGTTGATTTCGGCCGGGCTTCGTACCTTGGTGTTCTGCGGATCCCGGCGCGGAACCGAGGTGGTTGCAAGCGCACTGCGTGACTCGCTTGACGAGTCGCTCGCCGAACAAGTCCGCTCATATCGAGCGGGATACTTGGCTCATGAGCGACGCCAAATCGAGGCCGAACTCTTAAGTGGCGAGCTACTCGGCGTAGTGGCCACGAACGCCCTCGAGCTTGGCGTCAATATTGGCGGCCTTGATGCAGTGGTCATGTGCGGCTACCCCGGCACCATTGCATCGTTTCGTCAACAGCTCGGTCGAAGCGGTCGTGAGCAGCTTGGATCAGTTGCTGTGCTCGTTGCTGCAGAGAACAGCCTTGATCAGTGGATGATGCGACACCCCGAGGAACTCTTCAATCGAGTGTCGGAGCCGGCAGTGATCAACCTAGATAATCCATATGTATTTGTTCCGCATCTTGGCTGCGCAGCATTCGAACTTCCGCTCACTCGCAAGGATTCCGAGTACTGGCCCACACAACTTGATGAGGGAATCCGTCAGCTTGTCCTCGAGGACCGCGCCATCATCACCTCCCAGGGTGATGAACAAACAGTTATGTGGTCAGGTCGCGGAACTCCAGCACCCACGATCGGGTTGCGCTCGGCCTCTCGTGGAGAGTTTCGAATCATGACTCGTGGCGGCCAGATGATCGGGACCGTAGACGAGTCACGCGCCTATGAGGTTCTCCACGAGGGGGCGGTCTACCTACATCAGGGTGCCGCATGGACCGTGATCGAACTAGACCTTGCGAGTCTGTCCGCCCTTGTTGTTCCCGCTGACGGGGACCTCTATACCCAGGCCCGATCCAGCATCAGCATCCGCCTGCTGGGTGTAGATGACCAACGTCCCGTTGGGGCCTCCACGCTACATATCGGCTCGGTTGAGGTCACCTCTCAAGTCACGGGATTTCAAACCAAACGTGTATCCACACATGAGGTGATCTCACGCGACTCGTTGGAACTCCCACCAGTCCATCTAGAAACCAGAGCCGTTTGGTACACCTTTGCTGACGATGTTGTGCAGAGTGCTCGGATAGATCCGACAGAACTTCCCGGGGCGCTGCACGCGAGCGAACACGCAGCCATTGGAATCCTTCCCTTGTTCACCATCTGTGACCGATGGGATGTTGGCGGAGTTTCCACAGAGTGGCTGCCCGAGACGGATGCACCCACAGTAGTGATTCACGATGCGTACCCCGGTGGGGCAGGGATTGCCGAACTCGCCTTTGGCGTTGCTGATTCGCACTTAGCTGCCACGCTCGAGGTCTTGCAGCGTTGCCCATGTCTTGACGGCTGTCCGAGTTGTGTCCAATCCCCAAAGTGCGGCAACGGTAACGAACCTTTAGATAAGGCCGCAGCAAGGCGTTTGTTGCAGGCAACCCTGCTCTAGCTCGGGCCCTCAATCATCACCACCAGTCGCTCCTGCAGCACTGTCGAGGCAACCACCCTGCCAACGATTGGTACGCGCGTGGCCCTCATGCGCACCGTGACCGTGGCAAGTGACCCACCGCTGCTGCCGCCGCTCAACGTAACGCTCGCCGTCGAGATTGGCGGGCCCTGCAACTCAAGCGCAGCTACTGCGCTAGTGACCTGGGGGTCGACAATCACTGCTCGCGCCGCAGCCCGCGCCGCATGAACTACGAGCACCCGATCACGCAGCACTAGGGCCGCTTGGACGCTCAGCAAGATCAGCAGCACCACAATGGGAATGATCACGGCAAGCTCTACGGTGGACTGCCCCCGCTCGCGGCTAATCACTGGGCTTGATTGAGTATCCGTCCGACCACGGTGTCGAAGAGTCGGCCAATCAGATCTGTCTTGGTGACCCAGGCAACAAGTACCAGGGCAATAGCTGCAGCGCCCAAGAGGAGCAACGCATACTCAACCGTGCTTTGGCCTTGCTCCCCTCGGGCACGGCCACGCGCTTGGCAGGAGAACTGTGTGAGTGTTTTGTTCATGGTGGGCTCGCAGGTGCATTCGTATTTGGCAGGGGAAGGCTGTTTGATAGGGGAAGGGTGTCTGGCAGGGGAAGAGTGTTCTGGGGCAGCGAGCTGTTGAGGGGTACCGCGCTATTTAGGGGAGTCAGCCCGGTTCGGGCAGTTGTGATTGCGACCGGCACAACAGTCAGCATGACGAATGCCGGAAGCACCAGCGTGATGAGAGGGGCCAAGAGCAGCACGGGCAATCTTCGAACGCGCTCCTCTTTGTAGCGGCGTACCCGGCGGCGCTGTGAGTCTGCAAGGCGCTGCAAGCTCGGCCCGAGGGGTGCTCCTGATGAGGCTGACACGATCAACGTGGTGCAGAGGGGTTGAAGCTCTGGGCCTAGCTGGTCGGGCAGCTTGGCGAGTTCGTCCACTAGTTGACCGCCGCGCTCAAATCGCTGTTGAACGCCGGCGAGGCCCTCAATTACTAGGCCGGTACCAGACCCGGCGACTGCAGCAACTGCTGTGTGCAGCGAGTGCCCAGCGCTAACTGCTAACTGCAACATGTCGACCGCAGCAGGAATCTCACTTTGGATCTGCCTATGAGTCTGACGAGTACGAGCAGGAGTTCTGGACTGCCTGTTCTGTCTGGGGTGGCTGGACAGTCTGGGCTTTCTGATCTGGCTGGACTGTCGGGACTGACTGGTCTGGAGATCCACGACGCGCCAAGGCCAAGAACGCGTATGGCCAAATAGATGAAGCACGGCCCAACTGCTCAGCACACCCAGCAAGATGGCCATTAACGCAATGCCGATCGAACCATGCGCGAGAGGACCAAAGCTCCGAGGGCGTCTAGACCCAACCCCAAGACCAGGCAGATCCATCCTGCAGTTGTCGTGAACAGCGTGGCAGCAACAGCCGGGTCGAGAATCGAGAACCCTGCAGCACCAAAAAGAGGAAGGGCGACCAGAACTGCTGATGAGGATCGGGCCTGACTCGACAACGCTCGGGCCTCGTCCGCCACTTCAAGGCGATCTAGGAGTGAGACTGCCGCACCATCAAGGGCCGCAGCCAGGTTGCCACCTTCGGCATGGCCAAACCTGCAGGCAGCTACGAGTACTCCAACGGAGCAGTTCGCTCGCGATAGTTCCCAGTTTCGCAGCGCCGCGTCGAGAGATCCTCCGCGACGAACCGATGCAGCAATGGTGGCAAGGTCGAAAGAAATCGGCTGTGCGGACACACTGCCGAACTCTTCGATCGCCCCAAGTAGCGTTGCACCTGCATGGACACTTCTTGCTAAGCCAGCCGCAGCCCCAGGAAGCTGCTGATCTAACAGACGCTCAGCCCGCCTCATGCGAGTCATGGTTGCCAACCCCTGCGAGAGCGAGAGATCTTCTGAACTGTCCCATTGGCCGAGATCAGTGATTGCAGTTCAGCGTTGGGCCCAACCAGATGAACAGATGTGACGCGGCGCCCTCCAGAACTGCTGCGAGCAACCCCAACAAAGACATCAATCGCTGCAGTGATCTGGGCACGAATGGCTTCTAAGGGGAGTCGCTCGGCACCAAGTAGAGCCATGGTTTCAAGGCGGCGCATGGCATCGGCAGCACTCGATGCATGGCAAGTAGAGAAGCAACCATCGTGACCAGTAGAGAGCGCCCAGATCATGTCGAGCGCCTCGGCACCGCGAACCTCGCCCACGATGATGCGGTCTGGTCGCAGACGCAGGGCTGCTCGCACAAGGTCACGAATATCGGTTCTCCCGATTCCCTCGGCGCTGCCCGGTCGAGCCTCGAGACGCACTACGTGTTCTCCGGGCAGGCGGAGTTCGGCAACATCTTCAATCGTGACGACACGTTCGTTTGGGGGTATGCCGGCAACAAGCGCATTCAGCAGCGAGGTCTTTCCAGCACCAGTCGGGCCGTACACCACCAGATTGAGTTGTTCGCGTACGAGCGACTCAAGCAATTGCACAACGGCCGGTCCTGCAAATGCGCTCAACTCCAGAGGGTCCGCCCTGTGCCTGCGAATGGCTAAGACTGGACCATCCACGGCCAGTGGCGGGAGAACGACTGCCACTCGTGTGCCGTCGGGTAGTCGAGCGTCAACGATTGGATTACTACGATCAGCGCGCAGCCCAAGCGGCCCCACTAGTCGCTCGATGCTTCTCGCGATCAGGTCCTTGTCGGCAATGACGCCCGAGCGTTCGAGGCGGCCATTTCGCTCGATCCACACTTCTCCTGGGCCGTTGACCAAGACATCGGTGACTGCAGGGTCGTCGATGAGCATTTGAATGGGACCAAGGCCAACGAGTTCAACTGCCAGTGCGTGTGCCCGGCTCTGGACTTCGACTGTGGCAAGGAGGGGAGCTTCTTCGGCAAAAAGCTCGGCCAGTCGCTTCGCTGCATTGACTGAGCCCGTCTCGGCTGCGAAGCGAAGACGGACGCTAGCTTCAAGAGCCTCAGTTTCGCCGAGCAACCTCATGCAACTCCCCTCAGTGAACGCTCAAGTGCCCGGTGATTTCTGCGTATCAGCAATCCGGCGTCTACCGAGCGAGCAATAGCGGGGTCAACATCTACCGTTGCCACAACCGCAAGACCCAGCACAGCCGCCACGTCGGCCTCGCTGAGTGCCCGGCCTAGCTCGGATACCACGACTACTCCATCGGCCTTGACTCCAGCAGCAGTCGCTCGGCGCAGCGCTAAGTAGCAGGGCCGAGTCACCAAAAGCGACCGACCAGCGGCGGCCAAATTCCGACCCAGTTCGGAGATCACCCCAGCTTCACTTACTACCCCTGCATCAATCACCACATCACAGCCCATTGATTGCAGAAACTGCGCTAGCTCAGCTGGACGCTCCACGGGCCAGGTCTGGGCTCTCCCCCGAGGCAGCAGCCAGAGCCCTGGCTCGACCTGCACAAGGAGGCGTTCGAGTGCATCTGCAGAACCGTCAGCACTCGCTAACCAGTCACAGACTCCTGGACTGCTGGGCTCTGAGATCCCAAGTGCGGCTGGCTGATCTCCGCACAGGTCAATGAGCACTGCTCGACCCGAGCGACGAGCTAGCAGAGCCGCTGCAACAGCCGAAACCAGCGTGACTCCCGAACCGCCCTTAACGGACCAAAGCGTGTGAAGCATGACGCCCCCTCTGCGGGCGCGCTGCACCCGCTACTGACTTGGGGGAAGGGGACTACGAAGCTCATTCAGACTAGGCACACGGGCAGATCTTGTCAGCGGGGACTACTCCCCTCACTCCCGAGCTAGCCAGACAGCTCAACTTGTCAGATAGAGAGTTAGACCCTCAGAAGATCCGAGGCTCCGACATCCCAAGAGGGGTGCCTGAGTTTTGACATCGCTCGAGCTTCGATCTGGCGAATGCGCTCACGAGTCAACCTGAAATGCTGGCCCACCTCATCTCTATTCAGAGGTTCGCTGTTGTTCAGTCCGAAGCGCAGAGTCAGAATTGCGCGTTCGCGATCATCGAGCGGACTCAGCAAGCGCTTCACTTCTTGTGGCAACTGAGCGAGCACTGCCATATCCATGGGGGAACTCGCTTCACGGTCCTCAACTAGATCACCAAGATCTCCATCGCCTTCTGCGTGGATGGGCTCAGAGAGCGACAACGTGTCTGAAGCGAAGCACAGGACTTCAACCAGTTTTTCTTCGGAGAGGTCCACGTCAATTCGGAGTTCCTCAATTGTTGGGGGCCGGCCTAGCTCGACCTCGAGTCGGGCGCTTGCTTTGTTTACCCGAGACAGCGTGTCTGCGGCATGTATCGGCAGTCGGACTGTTCTGCCCGTGTTTGCAATCCCACGCGTAATCGCTTGGCGAATCCACCAGGTTGAATAGGTCGAGAACTTGAACCCCTTACGCCAGTCGAACTTTTCGACGGCGTGCATGAGCCCCAGATTTCCTTCTTGAATCAAATCCAAAAGAGGTAGCCCCGAGGCCTGATAGCGCTTGGCAATAGATACCACGAGTCGCAGGTTCGAAAGCACAAATGATCTCTCGGCCTTCTCGCCTTCTCGCACTGCTCTGCGCATCACCCGCTGCTCCTGCAAGCTCAGGTCATCTGCCCGCTCGGATAGCTCACGTCGAGCAGCCACTCCTTCTTCTATAAGAATTGAGAGCCGGACCTCATCTTCTTTCGACAGCAATGGATGCTGGCCAATATCAGTGAGATAGAGCCGGACTAGATCCTCTTGGTCACGTTCGACTCGTTCCTTAGCCATCGCTCTCACCAGTCCTTCACCGTTGCCGACATTGCATCGCCAATTGAAGAACCCTCAAGACACCGAAGTCATTCAGGTGTCATCGGTCACCGAGTTCAAGCTCGGTCGTAATCCGGGCGAAGACTGCAGCGCAAGCTCAAGCTCCCTTTGCAACGCAGAGCCACCTGCAGGGTTCATTCCCGACTCTGACAACTCCTGTTCTAAGTCCGCAATGACCAACCTCAGGCACTGTTTTGTAGAGCCGTCCGCTAGATCGCTCAGGGTGGCCAACTCTTGGCGGTAGGTACCGAGCAGATAGGGCAGCAACACCAGATTCAATCCAACCAGTTGATCGGAATGCGATCGAGCGGCCCCTACCAGAGCAAGGAACGACTCAAACGGTTCATTTGGAGGGCGAACTAGGTCCTCGGGGCTGAGCACGGCAAGCACTGGCAATCGGGCAAAGAAGAGTTCGCTATGCCAACGGTGTTTCGAGGATCGAGCAAAAAAGTTGACTTTGTCCGCTGGTTCAGACTCACTGGTCACCCATGACCCGAGCATCGAACTAATTTCAGCCTCAACCCAAGAATACGCCCCGAGTTGTGCTGCGGTTGCAAGAAGCCCACGCCAAGGATGCTGAATTTTGTCCATAATCGCTCCTTATTCGGTGACCCTGTTATGAGTTCTGGACTTTTAGTCCAGAACTCAAGCAATTCTGGCTACTTGTTGATAATTTTAGTCGAATGAACTCAATTCTATCTCTTGGAAGTACAGATCAGCTTGCTTGGCAAGCGTTCCTCAACGCTAATCAGAAGTTGCTCACACGCATGGAATCTGAGCTCAGCCTTGAGTGCGATATGTGTCTGTCCGAGTTCGAAATACTCCTGCACCTCTCTGAGTCACCAACGCAGTCGCGGCGCATGACTGAACTTGCTGAACTCGCCAGGCTCTCACCTAGTGGTCTGACGCGTCGCTTCGATCTTATGATGAAGCGCGGCTGGGTAACTCGTGAGCGGTGCGACCAAGATCGACGTGGAGTAACTGCGCTCGTCACCAAAGAAGGTCTCAAGCAAGTACAAATGGCCACGCCTGTGTATCTCAGGGTGCAGGACGCATTGTTCTTCAGTCAGCTTGTCAGCGAGCAGTTAGCCGCTCTTCAAGGGGTCTCTGAATCCATTGCTCGGGCAGCCGAGTTCGAGGAACTGCTCGAAACTGCATAAGCGTTTGTAATAGGAATCCTTCGATCTCGACCGAAGGCTTTTTCTGAAATTCGAATTCCAGGAGGCGATTGGCGGCGCTTGTACTCTGCCCTGTCGATGAGGCCCACGATCTTGGAAACGAGTTAAGCATCGTGACCAATCTCTACAAGTTCTTCGGTGGTCAGGTCCTCATCCACATAGCCTTGGATAATCAGATCCAACACCTCGTATGGCGGAAGGCTCTGATCATCGCGCTGATCGGGTCGGAGTTCCGCCGAGGGCGCCTTGGTCAAAACAGAGGCTGGAATCAGGTCAAGAATCTGTTGATTGTTTCTCCATGCGCACAAGTCATAGACCATAAGTTTTGGAACGTCTTTGATGACGGCTAGGCCTCCGGCAGTATCGCCGTACAAGGTCGAATACCCGACCGCCGTCTCGCTTTTATTGCCAGTTGTCAGGACCATCCAACCAAACTTGTTCGACAGTGCCATGAGTAGCACGCCGCGTATTCTTGACTGAAGGTTCTCTTCAGTCAGGTCAGCATCGCGGCCTTCAAACGAAGGTTCAAGGAGATCCAACAACGCCAGATGTGCCGACTCAATTGGAATAGTCCGGTGGTCAATTCCCAAGTTTTTGGCAAGGGTTTCGGCATCACTAAGGGAATGATCACTCGAATACCGTGACGGCATCAGCACGCCGTGCACTGATTCTGCGCCCAGCGCATCAGTGGCCAGCGCCGCAACGATTGACGAATCAACCCCGCCGGACAGGCCAATCACGACCTCTGAAAAACCGTTCTTCGTGACGTAGTCATGAAGACCGAGAACCAGTGCCTTCCATACTTCAGCCAAGCTGGATTCAATGTCTGGCAGCGCAGGATCCGTTGGGCTTGGGCCAGGTTCGCCAAGGGACAGCAGAGGCACATCCACTACTGTGCAGGCCGACTCAAACCGAGGCAGGCGGGCTGTGACCAACCCGGTAGCTGCCACCACAACTGAGCCGCCATCAAAGACCAACTCATCTTGGCCGCCAACCAGATTGAGATACGCAATTGGAATACCAGCCTCTACCGCTCGCCGGCTCAGCATCTCTTCTCGTACTTGCTGCTTGCCAATGTGAAACGGTGAGGCGTTGATGTTCACCGCTAGAGCGGCACCTCTTTGAGCCGCTGCCAAAATGGGGCCATCGTCAACCCAAACATCTTCACATACGGTGACCGAGACAGTCACCCCTGCAATTTCATACAGCGCCTGATCTGCAGTGCCCGCTGAGAAGTAGCGCTTCTCATCAAAGACCCCGTAGTTAGGAAGAGCCTGCTTGCGGTAGCTGCCAAGCATCCTGGAATCGCCAATCACCGCAGCAGAATTGAATAACTCGCCGTTGTGCACCTCGACCCAACCAACAATCGCTGTGCAGTGCCCGGTAATGCCCCGAGCAAACTGCGCCACAGCATCTTGCAGGTCATCCACAAATCCTGGCTTGAGTAGCAGGTCTTCGGGTGGGTACCCACATGCTGCTAATTCCGGGAAGAGCGCTATGTCGGCCCCTGCGGCCTCGGCTTGGTCATAGGCCTGACTGAGCGCAGCCATGTTTCCAGCCAAATCCCCAACCCGAAGGTTGAGTTGGCACATGGCCACGCGCAGCGTGCTCGGCCCGGTCATGCCGGTTGCGTTAGAGCGCAGTGAGTGCAGAGCAGACCGTATTGGTGATCAACCTTGCAACCACGTAGGGGTCGATGTTGGCGTTCGGGCGACGATCCTCGATGTAGCCCTTGCCATCTTGTGCAACCTGCCATGGGATGCGAATGGAGGCACCACGGTCAGAGACGCCGTAACGGAACTGTGAGAAGTGAGCTGTCTCATGCTGGCCGGTCAGGCGATCCTCGATGCCATGTCCGTAGCCGGCAAGGTGCTCTTCGACTTTGCCTGGACCACCGAGGGATTCACATGCAGTAATGATCGCGTCGTACTCCTCGCGCATGCGGTTGGTTGAGAAGTTGGTGTGACAGCCCGCACCATTCCAGTCGCCCTTGATTGGCTTGGCCGAGATCGAGGCGTTGACACCGAAGTCTTCTGCAACCCGGTAGAGCAAGAAGCGAGACATCCAGAGCTGATCAGAGACCTCGAGTGGGCCGAGCGGACCAACTTGGTATTCCCACTGTCCCAACATCACCTCGGCATTCGTGCCCGCAATTGCGAGACCAGCATCAAGGCAAGCTTGGGTGTGGGCCTCGACGATGTCGCGGCCAGAAATCTCGATAGCGCCAACACCGCAGTAGTACGGGCCCTGGGGAGCTGGGTAGTAGTAGCCCTCGACTGGCCAACCGAGCGGGCGACCTTCCTTGAAGAAGGTGTACTCCTGCTCAATTCCAAACCACGGCTCCTGATCGGCAAATTTCTCTGCGATTGGGAGCAACGTTGCACGGTGGTTCGTGCGGTGTGGCTCAAAGGTTTCCGGCATCAGAACCTCATTAAGTACCAGCACATCATTCTCGCCACGGAGCGGATCAGGACATATAAAGACTGGGCTCAGCACGCAGTCCGATGAAGAACCCTCGGCCTGATTCGTCGAAGATCCATCAAAGCCCCAGATGCCTGGCTCCTTGCCATCTTCAACGATCTTGGTCTTGGAACGCATGTTTGGAACTGGTTCGGTTCCGTCGATCCAGATGTATTCAGCGCGGTACGGCACGGTGTCACCCTTTTACGTCTCGAGGCAAGCATCCAAGGTGAATGCTGGCAATTCAAAATAACAACTCAACTAATAGTGCAAAAAAACCGTCTCGCGACGCAATTTCAGACTCGTTACCCAATTGTGAACTGCGTGTGAACTCACTCACCAAACTTGCTTCTGTCCACGCGAATGACACACTAGGCAAACTATGGATAACCAGCAGGACTACGTATTGCGCACAGTCGAGGAACGTCGAGTCCGCCTCGTGCGGCTTTGGTTTACTGATGTGCTCGGTCAGATTAAGTCAGTTGCCATCTCCCCTGTTGAGCTTGATGCCGCATTCGAAGAGGGCGTGCAGTTCGACGGATCAGCAATCGATGGGTTTAGCCGGGTGCAAGAGAGCGATGTCCTAGCGCTTCCCGATCCCAACTCCTTTCAACTCATGCCAGGCACCGACGGAGAAGAACTGACCGCAAGGATCTTCTGCGATATTGCCAATCTCGACGGCACCCCATTCGGGGGTGACCCTCGACAGGTACTTAAGCGCAACCTGTCAACCGCAGCGGATCAGGGGTATCAGTTCATGACTGCTCCCGAGGTTGAATTCTTCTATTTCAAAAACGACGATGCCACTGTGCCGCCGCAGCCACTCGACAATGCCAGCTACTTCGACCTGACTACCTATGACGAGTGCTCAGATATTCGTCGCCGCACGATTCAGCGACTCGAAGCAACTGGCATACCGGTGGAGTACTCATTCCATGAGGACGCTCCATCACAACACGAGATTGATCTTCGCTACACCGATGGTCTTGCCATGGCAGACAACATCATGGCCTTGCGCATGATTGTCCGAGAGGTCGCGATGGCCTCGGGAGTTCATGCAACCTTTATGCCCAAGCCGATGGAGGGGGTACAGGGTTCTGGGATGCACACGCATCTCTCACTCTGGAAAGGCGACGAGAACGCGTTCTTCGATGCTGACGACCAATTTGGCCTATCGGCCACAGCCAAAGGGTTTATTGCCGGCCTGCTCCGACATGCTGCAGAAATCACCGCCGTTACAAACCAGTTGGTCAACTCTTACAAGCGCCTAGTCGCTGGGTACGAGGCTCCCGTTCATATCTCTTGGGCCAGAAACAACCGTTCGGCTCTCGTGCGGGTTCCTGTCCCGAAACGGGGCAAAGAAGCCCAGGGCACTCGGCTCGAGTACCGTGCGCTCGACCCAGCGGTCAACCCATACTTGGCCTTCTCTGTGCTTTTAGCCGCAGGCCTCAAGGGAGTGAAAGAGGGATACGAGCTTCCAGAGGAAGCAGCAATCAACCTGTTCGACTCCTCCGAGGTTGACCGGAGAGTGAGCGACGCAGGGCTGCTTCCAACCAACTTGTCAACAGCTTTGGACGTGATGGAAAGCTCGGAACTTGTGCGTGAGGCGCTCGGTGAACACATCTTTGAGTGGTTCTTACGAAACAAGCGGGCCGAGTGGGCCGAGTACCGAACACACGTGAGCAGTTTCGAACTCAAGCGCTACTTGAAGTTCTGGTAGGCCAAAGATGCAACCACTTTTAGTTTGGCCCGATCCACCACCACCTGACTTGGTGCGCGTGCTCGATATGGCAGGTCTTGCTTGGACTGCCGTGGCAGATGAGAATGCTGCGCGGTCGGGGGTCTGGGCTGGCGCGATTGTTGCTGCCGATGAGCAAGGGGCGGCCGGATTTTCCATGGCACGAGCCCTGCGTCGAGGCGATATTGGTGTCGCACCGTTGTTACTGCTCATCAGAGGAACCCAGCTAGCCGATCTTGATGGACGACACGATACGTTCGACGATTTCTGCGTGACTCCGTTCCACCCAGCCGAGGTTGAAGCACGGATCCGCCACCTTCTGGCCTCTGAACCAGGCCTCGAAACCGGACCGGAAATAGTGCAGTACGAATCACTGCTGCTCAACTTGGAGACCTACCAAGCATCCATCAACAATCGTCCACTCGACCTGACCTACATGGAGTACGAGCTACTCAAATTCTTGTCCTCGAACCCTGGCAGGGTGTTTACCAGAGAGACCCTGCTCTCACGTGTTTGGGGATATGAGTATTACGGCGGGGCTCGCACGGTAGATGTTCACATCAGGCGCTTGCGAGCAAAGCTCGGCGAGGAGTTCGCTGGGTTGATCCAAACGGTGCGCTCAGTGGGCTACAAGTTCGGCGAATCCCGTTGGTCAGTCTGAGGCCTCGGTCTTGCGACTCAGGGAGTTACTGATTCAGCTCGATCAGTTCGCTGCCCTCGTTCATGTACTCGCCCTCTTTGGTGAGCGAGTGACCTAGGAGCACCGAGAGCACTGCACCGATCACAAAGAACGAGATCGGAAATGCAATTACCAGGGTCAACACAATGAGGATTGGTCCAAGCATGTGAAGAGTCTGCCTCAGGTACCGGTGTAAACCCAAGCTTCAATTTCGACGAGCGCACCAAAAGGCAAACCCGCAACCGCAATTGCCGAGCGGGCCGGCCGATGCTCACCAAAGAAGGCCGTATAGGCCTCATTCAGCGCGCCGTAATCGGCCATGTCGGTCAAGAAGACTGTGGTCTTCGCAATTTGATCCACTGACAACTCATGCGTTTGCAGGAGCAGATCAAGATTGACAAACAGCTGTTGAGTTTGAGCAGCAAACCCCTCGGCAAGGCCATCGGGAGTCATGCCGAGCTGTCCCGAGATACAGCACCAGTCCCCTGCTCGAAACACGGGTGAATACGGTGGTCCTGCCATGACATCACCCTAGCCAGTTGAGCCAGCCTGAGACAGCACCGCGATTTCATGCAAGAACTCCGCAGTATGACTGTGACCCCTACGTGAGAGGCAAGTACCGTTGCACACTGTGAAGGACTTTGTTTCAGACTCCGAGAACCAGCCCAACCACCCCAGAGCAATTGATCGGCGTCGGGTTCTCTTGGGAGGGCTGGGGGGCGTTGGTCTAGTCGCTGGTGCGGCGCTCAGTTCGGCCTGCAGCAGCGGAGCGACAGATACCACCTCAGAAGGCGTTGACCCAGGACCGAAGGAAACACTGACCGCACTGTTTCCTCGCAACATTGCCTACCTAGCATCGGGGGTGCCGTCTCGACTCGTGTACACGATCACCGATGCCGAAGGGGTTCCCGCATTAGAACTGCCGGGTCCAATGACCTTTGCCGTAGAGCGAGATGGCGTTTCACTTGGCGATCCTGTCAAGGTTGAGCCGCGCAGCGATGGGGTGCCTCGCCCCTACTTACCTCTGTACTTCACCTTCCCGGCCCCAGGGTTGTACGACATCTTTGCGAGTCGTGGCAAGACTCGACTGAACAGTCAAGTGATTGTTTCTCCAGCCTCAGAAGTAGAAAGCCCGCAGGTCAACAGCGTGTTGCCTCCGGCCAATACACCCACCACCACGATGTCCTTTGACGTGGACCCGATTTGTACTCGGGTGCCACGCTGTCCGTTTCATGAGTTTGACCTACCCCTAGCCCTTGGCACCGGCCGCCCAATCGTGGTGCTCCTAGCAACCCCGGCTTACTGCCAAACGGCTGCCTGCGGTCCGATTCTTGACCTCCTCGTTGAAGAAGCAGCACTGCTTCCGCCAGAGGTAATCGTGATCCACTCAGAGGTGTATCAGAATCCAAAAATGGTTCGCGAACTGAGCGAGGCAGCGCTCGCGCCGCTACCACTGGCCTACAAGTTGGGCTTTGAACCCAGTTTGTTTGTGACCAACGCTGCAAATGTCATCCAAGTTCGCGGAGACATCGCCGTTGATCGCGGCGAGATGGCTCAGATGCTCGCTCTAGCTAAATGATTGGCCGCAGCCGCAGGTGCGCTCAGCATTTGGGTTCGTGATTGCAAAGCCCGACTGATCAAGGCCGTCTTTATAATCAAGAGTTGCGCCCGTCAGGAGTTGCGCACTTGAGGGATCAACGATGACGCGCACGCCACCCTTCTCTACGGTGAGGTCATCGCTGGCCACATCGCTATCGAAGAACATCTCGTAAGAGAATCCGGAGCAGCCACCAGGGCGAACGGCAACGCGAAGAGCGAGGGCGTCATCGCCTTCGGCTGTGATGAGCTGCTTGACTTTGTCGGCTGCAGTATCGGTAAGGGTAATCATGGCTGGTTCCTCCACAGATGCGGACGTACAGAACGCCTACGAGTGATTTGTCAAAGCCTATTCTACCGGAGTTTGCCGTTTAAAAGATAGCGAGAGATCAAATGGCCTATCTTGGAAGGGCGAAAACTCTCGCAAACCCAACTCATGGAGACGATATGTCCGATAATGCAACGTACATTGCCTACGCAGCCGCCTATGACGACCCCGATATGGCCCTTGCAGATTTCGCAACACTCAAAGAAGCTGGCCTGCGCCACATCACTGCCGCCCTCGTGCGCAAGGATGAAAAAGGCAGAGTCCATGTGCACGAAAAGACCTATGCCGGCAAGGCTGCAGGTACTGCTGGAATTATTGGTGGCGCAGCACTTGGTGTGATCTTTCCTCCAGCGGGCGCAGCAATCATCGCTGATGCCGTCATTGGTGGCGCAGTGCTTGGCAGCATCGGTCACTTCGCAGGGGGACTCTCACGTCACAACTTGAAAGAACTTGGCAACCTGTTGGATGAAGGCCAAGCAGCCGTAGTGGCAATTGCAGAAGATGCCGTCAGTACTGACATCAATAAGGCGCTGTCGCACGCGACTAAGAAGGCAAACCACGCACTTGATAAGGGCGACGTGGATGGTGCAATTGAAGAGATCGAAAAGGGTCTCGACAAGGCCATAGATGTAGCAAACAAGGACCTGTCCTAAGTAGAGAGACTTGTCCTAAGTAGAGAGACTTGTCCTAAGCAGAGAGACTTGTCCTAAGCAGCCAGAACTGGGCAGCTTTTATGATTTGAGAGCGAATTGCACCTGACAAGGGTGACGATGAGCAAGATCGTGAAAGCTGCCCAACTCGGTTCCATCTACCTCGTCGGCGAACCCCTCGAGCATGCCCCGATGAAGCGAGCAGATCAGTTCCGGGTTGCTCTGCGCAAGGTCAGCGAATGGGCAGTGGGTAAACGCAATTGTTGCGCTGCCTTGCTCATCTACACGAGCCGGATCAAAGCCGAGTTCGTCAAGCATCGCCTCTGCAGCCTCTGCGCAGGGAAGCTCCTGATCGCGTCGATGGTGCGCTAATCGGCGCCCCTCGTCCCGGCCGGCCTCGGCTGCGTCCTCGCCACCGATCTTGGCCACCCTCGCCATAGAGATCAACATGCGAGCCAACATCGGATAAACCGGCGGCTCGAGGCCAAGCGAGGGCGAGTTTGGCGCAACCTGGTAGAGCTTCTGAGGTCGGCCAACCGAACCCGTGCTGTCCGGGTGAGATTCGACTAACCCAACATCTCGCATGCGTTCAAGATGCGGCCTCACCGTATTGGTGTGCAACCCAAGGAGCTCGGCAATCTGTGCAGTTGACAGCGGGCGAGCAGATCGCGCTAATTCCAAATAGATCGCATAGCGAGTGTTATCACCAAGGGTCTTGAGTACGTCAAGACGGCGTTGAACGAGCGGCACGCAGAGAATGTTAGTCACAGCGGTCGAAATAACACGGCCGTTGCCAGTAAAATAGAAACTATGCCCACAGAAGAAGAAATCATGGGTCTGTTGCGCGGAGTGATTGATCCGGAGCTCGGCTCAGACATCGTCGAGCTTGGTATGGCCAAGGGCGCCCGGATTGACCCCGACGGTTTGGTACATGTTGCGATTGCTCTGACCACCAGCGGATGCCCGCTGCGAGCTCAGATTCAAAAAGACGTTCGCGCCCGCGTGGCGAGCCTTCCCGGGGTGACCCGAGTTCGGATCGATTGGACTGAGCTGACCCAAGAAGAAAAAGCTACGGCCATGGCTCGGGCACGCAAGAACATCGCCGAGAGACCTGAGCAGACGGCCCTTCCCACCACCACCAAGGTCATCATGGTGGCTTCGGGTAAGGGGGGCGTGGGTAAGTCATCAGTAACAGTGAATCTGGCTGCTGCACTTGCCGCCGAAGGCTTCACCGTGGGTGTGATGGATGCCGATATGTGGGGTTTCTCTGTTCCGAGAATGCTGGGGATTGACAGTCGACTGACTGGCGACACCGAGAATGGCAAGATCACCCCGAATGAGCTCGTCATCGGTAGCGGTCTGTTGCGCGTTGTATCGATGGGGTTTCTTGTAGAAGAAGAGGGCTCTGCGCTTATGTGGCGCGGCTTGATGCTGAACAGAGCAGTGCAACACTTCCTTGAAGATGTCACCTGGGGAGATTTGGACTATCTGCTCATCGACATGCCACCGGGCACCGGTGACGTGCAGATGGGCCTAGCAAAGCTGCTTCCAAGATCCGAAATGATTGTGGTGACCACCCCATCGCTGATGGCACAGATGGTGGCGATCCGAGTTGTTGATATGGGCCGCAAAAACTACCTACGCATCGCTGGTGTCATCGAAAACATGTCGGTTTATGTTGATGATGAGGGCAAGGAGCATCACCTGTTTGGGACCGGTGGTGGTGAGCGACTTGCTGCCGAGGCAGGAGTCCCACTCTTGGGTCGAATCCCGATTGAACCCGCGGTTGCTGATGGTGGAGACCATGGACGCCCAATTGCCCTAGGGGTTGGCCCAGCAGCGGATGAGTTCCGCAGGATCGCCAAGGCCTTGATTGACGAGATCATCCCGCCGGCCGATCTTGCTAGCTGTTCAGCTCGCATGATGGGTGCCATGGCAGATGCCATTGCTGCTTCTGAGCAGGCCGGCTAGCGCAGTTGTAGCTAGCGCAGTTGCGGTTAGCGCAGTTGTAAGTATTTTTCCCAGAGTCTCTCTACTGCAGTGGTTGCGGTGATCTCACCTTGTTGAACCGCAGCTTCAAGGCGGAGGAGCTCGGTGCGTACTTCGGGAAGCGATCGCAGATCATCGCGTAAACGGTCATCAAGCATGGAGTTCAGCCAGCGAACCTGCTGCGAGCTTCTGCGAGTCTCAAGCTCGCCCGATACGCCCATCTTGGTTCGGTGGATGGTGATCTGCTCCCACAGCGCGTCGAGTCCCTCGTTGGCCAATCCGGAACACAGCAGCACAGGCGGGGTCCAATTGGGCGAAGCGGGAGTCATCAGGTGCAAAGCCCCCCGGTAATCAGCGGCGGCAAGCTCGGCTCGCTGACGGTTGGCGCCATCTGCTTTGTTTACAGCGATCATGTCGGCCATTTCTAGGATCCCCTTCTTGATACCTTGTAAGTCATCACCCGCACCGGAGATCATGAGCACCAAGAAGAAGTCCACCATCTCAGCGACCATCGTCTCTGACTGACCCACCCCAACCGTCTCGACGAGTACCACGTCGAATCCTGCAGCCTCGCAGACCAGAATGGTCTCTCGAGTTGCCCGAGTCACTCCACCCAGCGTCGTACCTGCGGGAGACGGCCGGATGAACGCTGCCGGATCTACTGCAAGGCGCGCCATTCGAGTCTTGTCGCCCAGAATCGAGCCGCCAGTACGAGAACTGCTTGGATCAACCGCAAGCACCGCCACGCGCTGACCAAGCTCAGTCAAGTTGATTCCAAGCTGATCGATAAAGGTCGACTTCCCCACTCCAGGTACGCCCGTAATGCCGACGCGTATCGCTCCACCACTATGGGCGAGAAGTTGTTCGAGTACTTGCTGTGCTAATCCCCGGTGCTGCAAATTCTTGCTCTCTAGGAGCGTGATCGTTTGGGCGAGCACAGCTGTATCTCTGCGGAGCACTCCATCGACATAGGCATCAGCAGAGTCGGGAATAGACATTTACGCTAAACTACTAGTCCTGCATTGGGAAAGGTCCAACCCCGATAACTCATGCCAAGAATCTCACTTGAACAGCGTCGCGAGAGCTATTTAGACATCGGCTGCACGCTGCTAGAGGAGTCCTACCACTCAGCAGTACCCAACGCAGGTTTGGCACTATCGCAGGTGAAGCTCGCCGATGTAGCTGACCGATGCGGGGTCACCAAGGGTGCGCTGTACCACCTGTGGGGCTCCCAAGAAGAGTACTGGGACGACTTGTTGTCGTATCTGGTCCGAACCAACACGCTCCTTGGTGTTACCGGAATCACGGCCGCTATCGCCGAATTATTCCAAGGGGATGAGCCGCCGCCGACTGTTCGGGAGTTCGCCAACGCCGTGTTCGACAGTCTTTCAACGAGCCAATCGCTTGTTCACAGTGTCAGCCTGTTCTCGTACCTAGCTGACCAAGAGGTTCATGACAGCTTTGTAACTGAGTTCGAAGGATCCATCGCCCTGATTACCCCAATACTGGAGTCGCTGATCTCTCAGACAAACAGGAAACTGATCGAGCCTCACTCGATGCTTGAGCTTGTGGTGGCCTTGTCAGCGCTGCTGCAAGGGTTCTGCCTGCAGCGACGACTCGGGGAGGAACGTACTGCCGACCTAGCAAACCAAGACGAAGGCCGTTTGACCCTGTTTGCAGCCGGGGTTGAAGCGCTCATTCTGAGCTATACCGAGCCGCAGGACCCAACGGCAAACAAGCCTGTGGACCGAACTGACACCCCAGGAGTATTAGAAGTTGTGTTGCACTTTGGAGCGGGGGAACCGATCTGATGGCCAGACAAACTGCTGCAGAGCGAAAGCTTGAGTACCTCAAAGCCGGCGCGAATATGCTGACTGACTTTTCTCCTGAGCAGGCGGGCTCACTCGCCGTGGAAGCACTTGCAAACGTCAAGGTTTCCGATGTTGCGGAGCGGGCAGGTGTCACCAAAGGCGCGGTCTATCACATCTGGCCAACCCAAGAAGATTTTCGAAAAGACCTCCTGCGGCGACTCTTGCAGCAGAACCACCAAGCAGCTGTGACCAGAATGCTCGAACTCATCGCAGCAGCTCAGCAGGGTAACGGAGACCCAACAGTGGCCCTGAGCCAACTTGCAGGTTTTCTGTTCGACTCCCTCAAGGATGACCCTGCGTTTTTTGCTCGATTCAACTTTTATGTTTATACGGGCAACCCAGAGATTCGGGCAATTCTGGCGGCTGAAGAAGACCAGACCTATGAGGATTTTGGACCATATATCGATCTCTACCTAAAGGTTCTCGGCAGGCGCTTTCGGACACCGTTTACTACCCGAGCTTTTCTCACTACTACCGGAGCGCTGCTTCACGGATTGTGCATGCGGTATCGAATCTCACCTGAGCTCACCGATGTTCCCCTCGGCGCAGAGGGAGAAGCAATCAACATGTACGCCTTTGGCTTCACCTCGATACTCAATCAGTTCAGCGAAGAGATCCCCGGATAGCCCAATTTTTCTGCAAGCTGATTAATCAGATCGCTAGCAGCAGTGTGGATAACCGTCCCCGGCGGGAAGACAGCAACTGCGCCTGCCGCTAGAAGCTCGTCATAGTCCTGCGGCGGGATCACGCCACCGACCACAATCATGATGTCGGGACGTCCGAGTGCAGCAAGCTCTTGCTTGAGTTCGGGTACCAGCGTCAGATGACCTGCTGCTAGCGAAGAGGCCCCGACCACGTGAACGTCGGCTTCAACGGCCTGTCGTGCTGCCTCTGCCGGAGTCTGAAAGAGCGGACCAATGTCTACGTCCCAGCCCAAGTCCGCAAAGGCTGAAGCAATGACTTTTTGACCCCGATCATGCCCATCTTGGCCCATCTTGGCCAACAGAATTCTGGGACGGCGCCCATCGGCAGCCTCGAACGCATCAACCTTGCTTCGTACCTGATCCACAATGCCTCCTCGGTCGCCTAGCTCGCCCCGGTAGACACCAGAGATCGAGCGAATCTCTGCACGATGCCTGCCGTAGACCTTCTCAAGGGCATCGCTCATCTCTCCCACACTTGCCATGGCTCTTGCTGCAACTACTCCAAGCTCCAACAAGTTGCCTTCACCGGATGCAGCGGCATTGGTCAAAGCGTCGAGAGCCGCCTGTGTTGTGGGCTCGTCCCGCTCGGCGCGCAGGCGTTGCAGTTTCTCGATCTGCCCGGAGCGCACCGCCGAATTGTCAATCTTCAACACATCAATCTGCTCATTCAGGTCTAGGCGATACTTGTTCACCCCAATCACGGGTTGCTGGCCTGAGTCGATTCGAGCCTGGGTACGCGCAGCAGCCTCTTCGATACGAAGCTTAGGAATGCCAGCCTCGATCGCCTGAGCCATACCGCCTGCCTCTTCGACCTCACGAATGTGACCGAGCGCCCGTTGAGCAATGTCATAGGTGAGTCGCTCGATGAAGTAACTCCCACCCCATGGGTCAATCACCTTTGTGGTGTTTGACTCCTGTTGCAGGAATAGCTGTGTGTTGCGCGCAATCCGTGCAGAAAAATCGGTCGGCAACGCAAGCGCCTCGTCTAGCGCGTTGGTGTGCAGGCTTTGGGTATGGCCCTGGGTTGCAGCCATGGCCTCGATACACGTTCGCACAACGTTGTTGTACACATCTTGTGCGGTGAGTGACCAGCCCGAAGTTTGTGAATGTGTCCGCAGCGAAAGCGACTTGGAGTTCTGGGGCGCAAACTTTTCTTGGATCAGCTTTGCCCACAACAGCCTTGCCGCGCGCATCTTCGCGATCTCCATATAGAAGTTCATGCCGGTGGCCCAGAAGAAGCTCAGCCGAGGCGCAAACGCGTCTACATCAAGGCCCGTCTCACAACCAGCACGCACATACTCAATCCCGTCAGCAATGGTGTAAGCCAGTTCAAGATCAAGCGAGGCCCCGGCCTCTTGCATGTGATACCCAGAGATTGAGATTGAGTTGAACCGAGGCATCTCAGTTGAGGTGTAGGCAAAAATGTCAGAGATAATCCGCATGGACGGGGTAGGCGGATAGATGTAGGTATTGCGAACCATGAACTCTTTGAGGATGTCGTTCTGAATCGTCCCGGCTAGCTGATCGTGAGCAACTCCCTGTTCCTCGCCAGCCACGATGTACAGCGCCAGAACTGGCAGCACTGCGCCGTTCATGGTCATCGACACGGACATCTCGTCTAGGGGGATGCCATCAAAGAGCACGCGCATGTCGTAGATGGAATCGATTGCCACGCCGGCCATGCCCACATCGCCAGAGACTCTCGGGTTGTCTGAGTCGTAACCGCGGTGTGTAGCCAAGTCGAAAGCCACCGAGAGACCCTTTTGCCCAGCAGCGAGGTTGCGGCGGTAGAACGCATTTGAATCCTCAGCAGTCGAGAACCCCGCATACTGCCGGACTGTCCATGGCTGGTTGACATACATCGTGGGATACGGGCCGCGCAGATACGGGACAATCCCGGGATACGTCTGCAAGAAATCAAGTCCTTCAAGGTCCGCTGCGCTATAGAAACTCTTGACATCGATGCCTTCAGGAGTCACCCAGAGCGGGCCGGGCTGCTCGGATCTTTGCTGTGGCTTGCTGTCATGATTTAGCGGGATCTTGGTAAAATCTGGAAGTTGGAAACTCATCTTGGAACCTCTGTAACTGTGGCACCTTCTGTAACGGTCGCACCTGCGGCGTGTAACGCCCCAGAGAGCAGTTCCAATGCATTCACACCAAGGTGCACAAAGTCCGTCATACCTGCGGCAACTTCTTGTTCACGCCGATCACCAGGATTACCTGCAAGATAAACCGCCGCTAAGCCACCCTGAGACAGCACCTGCGCAAAGCTCTGCGCACGTTCCTCATAAACCTTGTCAGAGGAACACAGACAGGCCAGGTGTGCTCCAGACTCAAGCGCCTCAGCCAAAGCAACCTCGGGGTCCTCGAAACCTGAACTGCCACCGAGCTCGCTTGTCACAGTCTCGATTCCACCAGCCTCAAAGAAGTTTTTGGCGAATGTCGCACGGGCCGTGTGCACAGCCACTGGTCCAAGATTTACCAGGAATATCTTTGGACGAGCGCCAGTGGCTGCTAGGTGCGCATCAGAGGCGTCACGTAAGGCCTCAAACTCTTGAGCCCACCGGACCTTTGGTAATGGCTCACATAGAGTCGATGCTGCTCCCACCCGAGGGGCCTTGGTTGCTGGGCTATTCCGGCCGGTTCGGACAACCGACTCTTCAGCAAGGTTGGGGAATTCGCTCACGCCAGTAATGGCCTGCGTTCGAGTAGCAACTTGGCTCAGTCGGGCGTTGCGAACTTGCTCAATCTCTGCAGCCAGGCTGCCATCAAGAAGCACCGCTGAGATTCCGCCTGCCGCTTCAATGCCTTGAAAAGCAACCCAAGCAGCTTCTGCAATCTGATCAGTCAAGGACTCGATATACCAAGAACCTCCCATTGGATCAGTCACCTTGCCAAGATTGGATTCCTCCTGCAGCAACAACTCGGTGTTGCGCGCCATGCGCCTACCAAGTTCCTCTGGTTCACCAAGGGCTGCGTCAAAGGGGAGCGAGGTAACCGAGGCTGCTCCGCCAAGTCCTGCAGCAAAAGAGGCCGAAGTAACGCGCAGCAGGTTGACCCAAGGGTCTCGCCTAGTCAGCATCCTCTCGGCAACCCGAACATGAAGTTGAACCCCCTGCGCAGCCGAAGATGCACCGCATGCGGCCACCATGGCAGACCACACTCTGCGAGCAGCGCGAAGTTTGGCACTTCCAGTAAAGACCTCTGCGTCCACACTCAGAGTTACCTCGATCTGATGACAGGCTTCGTCAATCTGAAGACCGGCCTCGGCACAGGCCTGCAGGTAGGCAGCACCCGTGGCCGCCATGACAGCAAGTTCTTGAATTTCACTAGCTCCAGCCTCGACATAGGCCGCTGTATCAACGCAGCAGCTGCGAACTTGGGGGTAGGTGTTGTTGAGTCTCGAAGCCAACGAACCCAATTCCCCAAGAGCTAACTCCAAGCCCTGCGCAAGGACACCCTCCGCCGCTAGGACACCCAAGGGATCTGCACCAATTCCGCCCATGGCATCGCTTTGGGCAACTCCGCTTTGCTCCCAGACTGCAATCATTAGTTCTGCAGCGCTGGTAAACGCGCCGCCGGCTTGCAGATACACCGGAGCGAGATCCAAATAGACATCAGAGCAGAGCGATTGCAGGTCAGCGGTAGAAGCAATGTGCACGCCATCGATACCGCTGAGTTGGGCAAACTCGCTATCAGTTGGAACTACCCCGGCGCGAAATGCTGCATCAAAGCGCACAAGGAGTTCGGTTGACCCTCTCTCCAATTCGCGAAGCGCAGTCTTATTCGCCTCGACTGGGTCAGAATTGGTCAGGAGTGTTCGAATGCCCCATGCACCATCAGCGCGAAGCTCCGAGGAACTAGCCCGTGTAAATGGTGCGCTCCCAGGGAATCCCGCCTCGTCCTGTGACCCTGGTGAGGTTGCTGCTGTGTACAGCGGCTCCACAATGATTCCGCCTGCAGTACGAGACTGCAGCTTTGACAGGGGCGCGCCCTTGAGCACCTTGTCTACTAGGGCTAGCCATTGGTCCTCAGTAGCAGGCGGAAACTCGCCTGCAAGGGTGGGTTCGGCCTCGGTGGCCACAAATACCTCCACGACAACTTTGCATCGAACTGGTGAAGGCAGCAGGTTACCGGACTGCAACTCAGGGTTCGAAGTGACCGGTGGTAGGCAGGATCAGTCTGATAGCCGCAACTAGCTAACTGTTAGTTCGTAAACCACTGGGTCGGCCGCCACATCGCCGCCTTCGAGGACTACCGTGACGGTGGCTTTTCCTGCACTGAGTGCCTTGCCGCCCGCATTCGTGGAATAGCTACCTTGGCTTCCACCATCCGAGGTGATCTCGACTACTGCCGCATCGCTGCTTGTGGCCACGAACCTGCCATCACCAGGATCCCCGAGGTCAAACACAACGGTCTCGCCAACCTTCAGATCTGCTGTGGTCTCTGTTGCGCTCAGCATGACTGGAGGGAGCACCTGTGCGCCTCCGGTATCGGTCGCTTCAGAGGTTGTAGTGGTTGACTCCTTGTCAACCGCTTCGTTGTCGTTGTTGCTGCACGCTGCCGGCGCAAGCAGAAGCAGTGAAGCTGCGAGAGTTGCTGCGCACATACGATTCAAAGTCTTCATAACTTCAAGTCTAAGCAGACCCCGAATCTAAACTTGGGGATCGCCTCCTCTACGATCTGCAACCGTGACAGCCATTATGAACTCAAATCCATTCCTACAAGTCGAGGTTGTGCTTCTCATCTTGCGACTCGTCGCCGGGCCAACAATCTTTTGGCATGGCTACAACAAGATGTTTCGCGGCGGAAAAATCGCCGGAACTGCAAGATGGTTCACCTCGATGGGTATGAGGCCGAACGGAACTATTCATGCATACGCAGCGTCCCTGACGGAGATGGGCTGTGGCGTGCTGCTGCTGTTTGGCTTTCTGACTCCTCTCGCTGCGGCTGGGGTGATCAGCCTGATGGTCGTTGCCGGGTGGACTGTCCACAAGCACGCATTCCTTATTGCGAAAGACGGGTTCGAACACGTTTTTTTGCTCGCCACAGTGTGCTTCGCCATTGGATCGCTCGGAGCCGGGAGATGGTCACTCGACCGGGCGTTTGGACTCAGTGAATATGTGGGCTACTTCTTGGGTTGCGAATGGCTGGGCATGTTGATCACGCTTGTCGTAGGTATTGGGGCTGGAACCCTGCTGCTCCTCACCTGCTACCGACCGCCAGCCAAAGAGGCCGAAAGCAACTCCTAGCGAAAGCGGTCGCAGGCTGCTTTCAGCGAAGCGGCGTTTTCGGGATCGAACATTGAATGCCCGGCATAGGTGTTCACGATGAG
>CAMDAT010000006.1 GCA_945888825.1 Bifidobacterium breve
GCAGCGTGATCGGCGGTGATGACCCCGTTGCGTAACGCATCAGCAACTTCAGGTAACACGGAGCGGAGTTTGCGGGCAGTGGACACCATCCGGGATGCAACAGGGCGCGAGAGGAGATATTCGTGACCCAACCAGGCGTTCATGACAAGGCCTTTGGTGCGTAACGAAACGTTACGGGCGTCGAGTTCACCCACGACTGTTAACCGTGCTGAATCCAACGCACGTTGGGCTGATTCCAACACATCAGACAACCCAACAAGCACCTCATCAGACACCACACCCACACCACCAGACCCGCCCGAACCAGACCCAGAACCTGCAGCAAGGTTCGCTAACGCAACCAAACCACCCGCACCCTGCTCAGCAACAACACCCAACTCCACACCCAACCCAAAACCAGATACGGGCGCTGCCTGATCAGCTTTGGAGGGGATTGCTTCGGGGTCTTCAGGATCGAACATACGTTCTACAGTACAAACACCCTGTGACACTGAAATTCCCCGTGACACTGAAGCAGATAGCCAAAATCCAAACCTAGGGAGACGACTGTTAACCCAATGGTTCCCTCTAGGTCGCCCCCGCTCCTTCTGGTCTTCACTAACTGTTTCTAGCTTCAGAGCCAATGGGAACCCAGCTAGACACGCTCCTCGATGAGGCGCCTATGACGAAGAAGCATTGGCGGGTCTGGCTGCTTGCGGCAACTGGCATCATGCTCGATGGCTTTGACTTCTTCATTATCGGCGTGGCCTCACCTCTGATCGCAGAAGACCTCGGAGCCTCCCCACAGCAGATCGGCCTTGTCTCTGCTGCAGCAATCGTGGGTGCAATCTTTGGTGCCTTCGGTTTGGGTCGACTCACTGACCGAATCGGCAGAAAGCTGGCCTTTCGTTTGGACTTGGGATTGTTCGTGGTGTTCGCACTGCTGTCAGGCATGGCATGGAGCATTCCGTCGCTGATCGCATTTCGGTTCATTCTTGGGATCGGGGTGGGCGCGGACTACCCAATTAGTGCGGCCTACATTGCAGAGATCGCTCCGGCACGACACCGAGTACGGCTACTCGTCGGAGCGTTCAGCTTTCAGGCTGTGGGGCAGGTCCTCGGGGCGCTCGTGGGTCTAGCCATTCTGATTGTTTCCGACTCAGTGTCATCTTGGCGCTACATGCTGGCCTTCGGTGCCGTACCGGCAGTGCTGATCATCCTGCTCCGACGTGGGGTACCCGAAAGTCCGAAGTGGTTGGCTGCTCAGGGAGAACACGAAGAAGCGGCAGAAGTTGCCAGCATGTTTGTTGGTCACAAAGTCGATGTCGCTCTGATTGAGGCAGACACAGAAGGGGCAGCGGAGACGGCGGGTTCGTATCGAGAGTTGTTCCAGGGAGGCCTGCGAAGGCTCACCATACTCACGACTATTCCGTGGTTCCTGATGGATATCGCAACTTACGGAATCGGGGTCTTTACCCCGGTGATCATTGCGACCCTTGCGATCCAAGGCGACGGAAGCACTGTGTCTGATGCGATCTCCTCAACTGAGGGGGCGGTGTTCATCGACTTGTTCTTGATCGTGGGGTTTGCCGTGGCGCTCGTTCTGATCACCAGATTCAGACATACCAATATGCAGATTGCCGGATTCCTAGCAATGGGCGTTGGTCTGCTCACGTTGGCGTTCTCGACAACGTTCCCAGAGGACAGCATGAAAAGCCTGGTGCTGGTCTTTGCTGGGTTCATCGTGTTCAACATCTGCATGAACGCAGGGCCCAACTCGACGACATTCCTGCTGCCAGCCGAAGTCTTTCCGACTCGCGTGCGAGCCACTGGCCACGGTCTTGCAACTGCTGCAGGCAAGACCGGCGCAGCCGTGGGCGTGTTCTTCTTTCCGATACTCGAAGCCGACCTGGGCCTTGGTGTGCTCCTACCCCTGATTGCAGGGGGCTGCGTGCTTGCAGCAATAGTGACGGCAGTTGCACGAATTGGCGTGGTTGCTTCTGACGGGGTGTTCGCCGGTCAGTCACCACCCTGATTGCTCAGGCTGGGCGAACCGCTACCCCTGCTTGGGCAAGGGCTTGCTTGGCCTGTGCGATGGTGAACTCTCCAAAGTGAAAGATCGAGGCAGCGAGAACCGCGTCAGCGTGACCGGTGACTGCACCTTGGACAAGGTGATCGAGAGTTCCTACTCCGCCAGATGCAATCACTGGCACCGAGCACGCAGCTGATACTGCTGCGGTGAGTTGCAGATCGAACCCCTCTTTGGTTCCATCACGGTCCATCGATGTGAGCAGAATCTCGCCTGCACCTAGCTCAACTGCGCGGGCTGCCCACTCAACTGCGTCAAGGCCAACAGCAGTGCGCCCACCATGGGTAAAGACTTCCCAACTCAGCGAGTCGGTCTGAGCGCTCCCCGGACTATTTTGGGAGGCGGCCTCTGCCCCCGAGCCCGACTGAGGGGCGAACACTCGCCGGCGGGCGTCGATGGCAACCACCACGCACTGCACGCCAAACTCGTCAGCAATCTCTGAAATGAGCTCTGGGCGATCTACTGCTGCAGTATTGATTCCGACCTTGTCGGCCCCCGCCCTCAACAAGCGTCGGGCATCTTCCACCGTGCGTACCCCGCCACCAACCGTGAAGGGGATAAACACTTCTTCTGCTGTGCGGCGAACCATCTCGATGGTGGTCTCTCGCCGATCCGAAGACGCAGTGATATCTAAAAAGATCAGTTCATCAGCGCCTTCCGCGTCGTAGCGGGCTGCTAGTTCGACTGGGTCTCCTGCATCACGCAGTTCGACAAAATTGACACCCTTTACGACCCGACCCGAGTCAACATCGAGGCAGGGAATAACTCTGGTGGTCTTCATGTCTCAGCCTCTTCGGCTGTGACTGGTGGTGCCTGACTGTTCCCCAAACCGGCACAGGCTGCAACAGCATCCTCTGCAGTGAATTGCCCTTCGTACAGGGCACGGCCGACAATCGCCCCGGCAAGAGACCGCCCTGCCGATTGGAGCTGGCTCAATGCAGTCAGATGAGCAAGCGTGCCGACACCACCAGATGCAATAACTGGAATCGATGTTGCTGCGAGGACCTGCGAAAGCCCGAGCAGGTCGGGCCCCTCAAGCGTTCCATCCCTGCTGATCTCGGTGACTACGAGTGCAGCTACTCCGGCGTCTTCAAACGCTTTGGCAAGATCCAACAAGTCGGCTCCAGAGCCTTCAAGCCATCCACGAACAGCGACATCTCTACCGCGAGCATCGAGGCCAACCGTGACGGGGAAAAGTGCTGCGAGATCGCGCACGAATGCTGGGTCTTCAAGGGCAGCAGTCCCAACCACCACTCTGGCAACTCCCGCTTCAAAGAGCGCTTCGGCAGCAGCCATCGACCGGATGCCACCGCCGGTTTGCACGGGAACTGCTACCCCCGCCGCTATATCGGCAATGACTGCACGGTTGACAGGTTCGCCCGTACGTGCCGCGTCAAGGTCGACAACATGAATCCATGGGGCACCTGCGGCTTCAAACGCGCGGGCCTGCGCCACGGGATCATCGCCATAGATCGTCTCTTGGCCGTAGTCACCTTGGTAGAGGCGAACGCACTTTCCATCGCGCAGATCAATAGCCGGATAGAAATCCATTAGACAGCCCGCCGTTGCGCCTGCTGCGCCAGTTGTGCCTGCTGCGCCGCCCGCTGAGCTCGAGCTTCACGGGAACTCGCTGCAATGTTCACAAAGTTTCTGAGTACCGCTAGTCCGGCCTGTCCTGACTTCTCAGGGTGGAACTGAGTCGCAAATACAAGTTCGCTCTGGGCGGCCGCCACGACGGAGCCACCGTATTCGCAAGTAGCAAGCAGGTACTGGCTTGGCTCGGCTGCAAAGGAGTGCACGAAATACATCCACGGGTTCTCGCCGAGACCTTCAAACAAAGGCGAATCGTTCATCAGGCTGAGTTGGTTCCATTGCATCTGCGGCTGCTTGACCCCTGGCTGGAGCCGGCGGACCGTACCTGCAAACACACCGAGCCCAGCGATACCCGGGGACTCTTCGGAGGAGTCATACAAGAGTTGCATGCCGACACAGATGCCAAGAAATGGTCGACCAGATGCGACGGCATTGAGTGCCGCCTCGTCGAGGCCGGTCTTCGCTAGTGCTTCGCGACATCGACCGAAGGCCCCAACACCTGGGAGCACCACTGCATCGGCCTGGGCGATCTCGTCTGCGTCAGCCGTTAAGACTGCAACTGCACCTACATGCTCAAGGGCTTTTTCAGCTGAGCGCAAATTGCCAATTCCGTAATCCAACACGGCGATGGTTGGAGGGTTCGCCTCAGCATCGGTAGCGCCCGGGCTACCACTGCCCATCAGAGCGTTCCCTTGGTGGAAGGCACTGAGGTGCCTTCGATTCGCACTGCATCGCGTAGCGCCCTAGCAAAGGCTTTGACCGAGGCTTCCATGATGTGATGCGTGTTACGGCCGCGAATCAGGGTGAGGTGCAAGGTGATTCCTGCTGAGGTCACAACTGCGCGCCAGAACTCCTCCATGAGTTGTGGGTCAAACGGAGGGTCTCCAAGGATTTTCTCGCCGGGGCTATCGATCTGATAGTCAAGAAATGGCCGACCCGACAGGTCGAGAACTGCCTCTACTACGGCCTCGTCAAGGGGAACTCGCAGGGATGCAAACCGACGCACACCTACCTTGGTTCCTAGCGCAGCTTTGAGGACCTCGCCGAGCAGAATCCCCGTATCTTCAACCGTGTGGTGCGCATCAATCTGTAAATCGCCAGTGGCGTGAACCGTCAGATCCATGCCGCTGTGGCGGCCGAGCTGATCGAGCATGTGATCGAAGAATGGCAAACCCGTAGCGCAGTCAGTGTTGCCCTCGCCGTCTACCAACAGGGAAATAGAAATATCAGTCTCTTTGGTCGTGCGGGACTTGGAAGCGGATCGGCTCATAGGTCTCAACTTTCTCACAGCGGCGGCTCTTACATGCAGTCCATTACAACAATCGACTCCGCCAGCGAACGCTTGGCAGAAACTTCAACCCCGGTTAACTCAGAACTTCACCGAGCGCGTCGAGGAACTTCGTATTCTCTGCAGTGGTCCCAAGAGTCACCCGCAGGCAACCGCTGAGGCGCGGCCAGGAGGAGCAGTTGCGCACCAGAACGGACCGATCAACCAGGCACTGCCATACGAGATCTCCGGAATTGCCCGCCCACGTCGCTGCCGCATCAGAGTGAGGGGCTGCGACAGGCGAGAGCGGCCGAAACAAGATGAAATTGGCTTCGGAAGGCCACTGCTGAACAGGAAGATCGGCGAGCGCTGCAGAAACTCTGGTTCGTTCGCCAACTAGTTCGGCAACTCGATGTTCCATTTCGCGGTGATACTCCAAAGCCAACAGTCCAGCTGCTTGTGTCACAGCGTCGAGGTGGTAAGGCAATAGGACTTTGTCGAGTTGTTCAATCACCCAGGTTGGAGCAACCAAGTACCCCAAACGGAGAGCTGCTGCTGACCAGGTTTTCGAATAGGTACGCGTCACAACAATGGAGCGCTCCTCTTCGATAAGACCCAATGCAGACCAAGCAGCAAATTGCCCGTAGGCCTCATCAACAACGAGCAGGCCATCAACAGACTCAACAGCATCGAGGACTGCGCTGACCGTTGACGAACTCTCGACCATGCCGGTTGGATTATTTGGCGAACACAAGAAGGTGATGCTTGGCCGGTGCTCAACAATGGCTGCGATGGCCTGATTCAGATCGAGTTGAAACTCGCTGTCTCGCTCGACCTGTTTCACCTCTGTTCCACAGACCTGAGCTATGTGCGGGTGCAGTGCGTAGGTCGGTTCAAAGGTGAGCACTGAACGACCGGGGCCGCCGTAGGCCAAACACAGGCTCTGCAAGATTTCGTTCGAGCCGTTGGCTACGCAGATATTTTCGGCAGTGAGCCCGCCGGGAACTAGCGGTGACTCCACCTGAGCAATCCGGTCACGCAGCACTCGCGCTTCACGGTCGGGGTAGCGGTTCCACTGCAGCGAATCCAGCGACTCTTTGAGCGCGTCAACAAACCCGCTTGGCGGTGGTTCCGGCGACTCATTGGTGTTCAGGCGCACCTCGACATCCACCTGTGCCGAGTGGTACCCCGGAATGAGGTCAAGGGAGGAGCGAACTTTTGGGCGAGCCATTAGTTTTTTCTTGTTGATTCTGGAGTAATGGACCCGAATTCACCAGACGCTCGCGCAGCATCTCGAAGTCGAATTGAATCCGCGTGTGCCGTAAGGCCTTCAGCGTCAGCGAGAGCTTCAACTGCCCCTGCAAGACCGCCCGGGTCATAGGCAGACTCATCTACAGAAATAATGTGATGTTGCTTCAAGAAATCATCAACGGTGAGCGCCGAGGCAAAGCGCGCTGTTCCAAAGGTTGGAAGCACGTGACTCGGACCGGCTACGTAGTCGCCGACAGATGCCGGTGACCACGGCCCGACAAAGACTGCGCCTGCATTCTTGATGAGCGGCACAAGCGACTCGGCATCGCGACACAACAACTCAAGGTGTTCAGGTGCGACCAGATTTGATATCTGCAGAGCTGCCTCGGGGGAATCCACCAACACGGCATAACCACCCTCGGCAAGAGTTGCAGCTATCTCGGCGCGCCTTGGGGAAGCCTCGGTCAGGCGGCTTACTTCCTTGCTGACTGACTCGGCCACTGAGTCCTCCCAGGTGATGAGCCAGGCGAGCCCGTCGGGTCCGTGTTCAGCCTGAAGTATGACGTCAATCGCAGCGAAGGTTGCAGGAACCGTTTCATCAGCGATGACAACCACCTCGCTCGGGCCCGCAAATGCAGCCGCAATTCCAACCCGGGTTGCAACTTGTTGTTTGGCAATCGCTACGTACTTGTTTCCTGGCCCGCAAATAACATCGACGGCTGCGATTGATTCAGTCCCGTAGGCCATTGCAGCAATGGCTTGGGCTCCCCCGATTGCATAGACCTCGGTGACGCCAGCTAAGGCGGCTGCGGCGAGTGTTACTGCAGCGACTCTGCCAGTCGCTTTGTCAGCAGGCACGCAGACCACAACTTCCTGAACACCTGCAACCAACGCTGGGACGGCCGTCATCAGCAAGGTCGAGGGGTAGGCCGCTCTACCTCCGGGCACATAACAACCGGCGCGTTCAACGGCAGTTCGATAGGAACGGATGTGAACCCCGTCGCCACCGTGTTCAACCGGCTCGTGAAGCTGCGAGCGGTGGTGATCTGCAATGCGGTCTCTTGCCAACTCAAGGGCCTTGCGTAGTTCTGGTGCAAGCGATTCCAGCGCTGACTGCATCTCTTCGGCTGACACTCGAAGGTCACTCAGTTCAACGCCATCGAAGCGGGAGGTGAATTCACGCAGGGCCTGATCACCTCGTGATTGAACCTCGGAGAGAATGCCCCGGACTACTTCGACGGGGCCTTCCTCGTCCACACTCGGACGCGGAAGTCGCCCAGTAAAATCGGTGACTCCCCGAAGGTCCAACAGGTTCAACATGAGTATCAACGTAGTCACCGCGGATGCTGTTGGGCGAAAGAGATTGAATCCCGTCGGCTTCGGTGTCGCCTCTGTCGGGTGCGAGTGCTAAACCGATGGGGTGAGCTTGCATGCTGATCTGACCTCTGTGATGTCTACCTTGGACCAAGTTTTTGAGCGCCTTGACGAGGCAGCGAAAGAACTTGTCGGAACAAATGATGAAGATCTGCTGACTGATATCTACGAGGTGGAACGCCATCTGCGACAGGCTGCACGTCGACTCACTCGAACACTGGTAGCTCTGCCTGAGTCTTGACATATTCGTCAAGGAAGCCAGAACCCTCGCATGCATCCCATCGGTAAAACGCAGCCAGCGCCCCGAAGGGCGCTGGGCGGGCGAACCGGGCGGCGGGAGCCCTGGAACGCCATTTACTAGGTGGCGGGAACCTAGTAACTCATAAACCTAGTGGGATTTTTCGACCGTGTCGAAGAGTTACAAGTATTTTTCTGCAGTGACTTTTTCTGAATCTTATTCAGCCTCAATTTGGGAGGTCTCGCAAAGAGTGAGCACCCGGTCACGCTAAGCGATGACTCGATCCAGACGGAGAGTACTCAAATCTGGGGCGCGAATCAGAGAACAGCAGAGGGGCAGAAATCGGCCAGTACACATTCTGAGCAATTTGGCTTGCGAGCAAAACAAACACGACGCCCATGCAAAATGATGTTCAAACTAAATGCCCCCCGCTCGTTCAAGGGCACCATTGGATTCAAGGCCATCTCAACTTTGACGGGGTCGGTTTCTTCGGTGAGGGCAAGCCGCTTTGAGAGCCGCAACACGTGAGTGTCTACAGGCAATCCAGGAAGCCCTAGAGCCTCGGCCCGAACCACATTCGCAGTCTTGCGACCAACGCCAGGCAGCTTTACCAAATCGGCCATGGCGCCGGGCACCTGACCGTGGTGATGCTCAACGAGCGCCGCTGCCATCGAGATAATGCTTTTGGTTTTTGCTTTGTAAAAACCAGTCGAGTGAATGAGCTCCTCAACATGCTCTGGGTTTGCAACTGCGAGTGCCTCAGCTGTTGGGTACTGCTTAAACAATTCCGGAGTGACCATGTTGACGCGCTTATCGGTGGACTGCGCCGAGAGGATCGTGGCCGTCAGCAACTCGAAAGCATTTCTGTGGTCAAGCTCACATTCAGCATCTGGGTACTCAAGAGTGAGTCGCTCATGAACGAGCCGAGCACGGCCCTTTGGGGATCGAGGCTTGCGAAAGGAAGTCACGGTTCAACGCTAGCCTCAGTGCTTCATGCCGCCTGATACTCCGCACCCTGATACTCCGCTGCCTGAATCAGCCCTGCCAGAATCAGCCCTGCCAGAATCAGCCCTGCCGGAATCGCCGGTGGCTGGTCAGTCTGCGGGCGAACTCATCTGGGTCAAGAATCACCTTGCAACCACAGATGCAGATCAGGCCGCACTCGGCCGGGAGCGGGTCCGCCTGCTTCAGCAAATGAGGCGACCACTACCACTCACCGAATCCGAGCTTGCAGGAACGCCCAGTGTGTACCTGCGAGCATTCCAAGTTGGCACTGACGATGCTGGGCTGCTCCGAGTGAACAACCGCGCCTTTGTTTGGCATCCGGACCAGAGTGCTTGGGATAGTGAGCGCCTGCATGCACAAACAACCATGCCCGAGTTTGACCGCAGCCTGCTGCTCATCCACGAGAGTGAAGCCGGAGCTATCGACGGGTTCTGCTGGACCAAGATCCACCCCGCAACGCAGACTGAGCCTGCCTGTGGCGAGATCTATGTGATTGCAGCCGACCCAGACACACATGGGACAGGTCTCGGCCGTGCACTCACCGTGGGTGGGCTGAAATTGCTGAGCGCCCACGGCCTGCTCGTGGGGATGCTTTACGTTGAGTCGGACAATGAATCTGCAATCAAGCTCTATGACCGCTTGGGCTTCACCGTGCACCACTACGAGTCGGCTTACCGCTCCGCTGACTCTGACCTTTAGGATCCAGTTGTGACTCAGCCAAGCTTGTACGACCTAGATCGCAGCGACTGGGGCGAGTTCCTGAGCGATGAGCCAAAGTTCCGAGTCGACCAGATCTTCAATGGGCTGTACCACCAGGGTAAAGAACTTGATGAACTCACTTCTCTACCGCAGACCCTACGGGCGCGCCTGAAAAGCGAACTACCGACAGCGTTGCAAACGGTGACTCAACAGGTCAGCGATAACGGCGAAACCACAAAGTTCTTGTGGCAACTGTCTGGCGGGGCTCGAGTCGAGACAGTCCTCATGCTCTACCCCGACCGTGCCACCGTGTGCATCTCGAGCCAAGCCGGCTGTGCAATGGGCTGCAGCTTTTGCGCAACAGGGCAAGCTGGGTTTGAACGGCAGTTGAGCGCCGGTGAGATTATCGAGCAGGTCGTGCGCGCTCGGCGAGTTGCAGCCGAGCAGCAACCTCCCCGAAGAGTGTCCAACATCGTGTTCATGGGCATGGGTGAGCCCATGGCCAACTTTGATAACACCTGGGCTGCTGTGCAGAGGATCCATGATGACCTGGAGATCGGAGCACGCCATATCACGGTGTCTACGGTTGGTCTGATCCCAGGAATCAATCGCATGGCTGCCGAAGCGCTGCCAGTGAACTTAGCTGTTTCGCTGCACGCAGCCGATGACGAACTGCGCAACGAACTCGTTCCCATTAACCGCAAATACCCGCTTCAAGACTTGATGGATGCCTGTGCGAATTATTTTGCTGCAACTCACCGCCGGGTGAGCTTTGAATGGGCAATGATCCACGACGTCAACGATCGGATCTCAGATGCTCAGGCTTTGGCAGGCCTTGCTCAACCTCTGCGAGCGCATATCAATTTGATTCCATTGAATCCAACCCCGGGCTACGCAGTGCGCGGGTCTTCAAGGAACCGAGTTCGAGCATTTCGAGAAGAACTCGAGCGTCTCGGAATCAACGTGACAGTGCGAGACACACGTGGGACCGAGATTGACGCAGCATGTGGGCAACTTCGAGCGGGTCACGAAGCCACGCCTGTCAGCAGACCTCAGCGTCGCGCTCCGCTTGCCGAGTAGAGAGCGGACTCCTGCCCGTTGCGATCAGCGCACAAGAGTTGCGATCAGCGCACAAGAACGGTTCGGGAACCCGCTCGCACTGCATCAACAAGGTGCTCGTTCGAACCCACCTTCGAACCCGGCCACACAACCGATCGGGTCAGGCTACCGAGCACCTCTGCATCCTCGCCCACGACCGACTCGCCACCCGACCACAGCAGGTTTGCTTGCAGATAGCGCCCGACAGTGCCGCAATCAATGACCGGATTTGGTTCGTAGACGGCATCAAGGGAACCCTCGGCTAGTGCCTGCCTCCACACCAACTCCCACAGCCCGCTTGGCTGTGGCTCAAGGCCTGACGCGAGGCGCCATGGAAGCAGCGACGCCACTACAGAACTGCGTGGCGTGAACGGCAGCGCAGTGGCAGTCAGAATTCGCGCCCTCTCCCCGTCCCAGGAACTCAGGAACTCGGCCAGGTCGCTCCGCTGAAAAGTGTCAGCATTGACGATCAGCAAGCCTCGCCCATCGAGCCAGGGCCGAAGAGCGCCGGCAGCGCCTGCAGTTCCGAGTGCCTCTTCACGTTCAATACTGAGATGCACCGACTCCCCCGTGGAACCTTGAAGCGAATCAAGATGCTGCTGAATCTGTTCGACCTGATGGTGTGCGTTTACAGCACGATCAACGCCGGCCGCAGCGAGCGATTCAAGTGCCCAATCCAGCAGCGTGCGGTCACCGACAGGACAGAGCGGTTTGGGTCGCAGCAAGGTTAATGGGCGAAGTCTCAGGCCCGCTCCGGCCGCGAGTGCGAGTCCTGCTACATCACCTGTCAGACTGTTAGCCATGTCGAAGCGCCGCTGGTACAACCCGAACGTTCCTCAGACTCTGGCAATTGCTCAGATGCTGTTGTATCTGGATGCTTTCTGGCTGGTGATTGCTGTGCTGTTCGGGGGTCGGGAGTCTGCGATTGGTTCCGGCGGACTGATCGGCAGCTTGCTCGGCCTGGCAGGCATAGCTGCTTATATCTACGGCGCCTATGGGATTGCCAACTCGGAGAAGCGCGGCTACCAAGTTGCCATTTTGGCCTCGTTCTTGCCCCTGATCCGGCGAGTGGTTTTGGTTGTGCTCGCTGGGGCCTCGATTTTCGGAAATCTTGGATTCATCTTCTTGGCCGGCAACGTCTTGAACGTGATGTTTGAATACGCTTTGATCGGCCTGTTGCTGCACCCAATGTCTCGCAATCATGAAAAAGCCTACTTCTCCTAAGCCGAGTGTGGCCCTGACTAACCGCTGAGTTTGCTGCGGGTTTGCTGCGGGTTTTGCTGGGAAGTGGCCGAGCAGCACCTTGAGCGGCCATGATCTGTTCATGGCTACAGAAATTGCAGGACTCGCTGGACTCAGAGAACTCGTCGGTACGCACCTTGGCTACTCCGATTGGCTTGAGATTACTCAGGAACGTGTCAATACGTTCGCAGATGCGACAGGGGATCACCAGTGGATCCACATTGACCCTGAGCGTGCCAAAGACGGCCCCTTCGGCGGAACTATCGCCCATGGTTACTTGACCCTCTCGCTCGGGCCTGTGCTGTTCCCCTCGATTGCAACCGTCACTGGAATCAAGATGGGTGTGAACTACGGAGCGGGCAAGGTTCGCTTCTTGTCGCCAGTCAAGGTTGGATCGAACCTTCGCCTCGGCGCAGAACTCACCACTCTCGAAGACCTTCCCAATAACGGCGCACAGGTGTACATGACGTTCACCTTCGAAATTGAAGGTAGCGAGAAGCCCGCTGCAGTAGCTGAGATCATCTTCCGCTACTACGCGTGAGTCGAGCGCGAACCCTGAGACAAACATCAACCCCGAAGCTGCCAGCAAACGATGCGGTCAGCTCAGGGCCTAACGTGATGATGTGAATTCCCGAACCATTCGACCTGCAGGACTGGCCCGAGGGTTGGTCGCTGCGATGCTCGTATCGATACTCATCGGCGCGTGCTCCTCGTCTGAAGCAGGCACAACCGCGAGCAAAGCCTCGAACAGTCGCGATGCAACTACAGATCAGAGCCCTTCGAGTTCGGAGCAACCAGCATCGAAGCTGGACTGGACCGACTGCGATGTTGGCCGAAACACGCAGTGCGCCACCCTGCAGGTACCTCTGGATTGGGCGGAGCCCACGGGCCCCAAGATTGGACTGGCTCTGGTTCGGGTCCTCGCCACAGGTGACCGCATCGGTAACCTGATTGGCAACCCCGGTGGTCCCGGCGGTTCCGGGCTTGAGTTCTTGGGAGCAGACCCATTCTCAGAGGCCCTGACTCGCCGGTTCGACACCGTCAGCTGGGACCCAAGGGGCGTTGGCAAGTCCACCCCGGTGACTTGCAATGAGTCGGTACCAGATTTGTTGGCTCTTGACCCTGACCCCGATACTGCGGCAGAACAGGCTGCTCTTGACCAGGCCGCTGAAGCCATCTCAACGGATTGCGCTGATTCCGATTTGAGTCTGCTCGAGCACATCAGCACCGTCGAGGTTGCAAAAGATCTCGAGGCGATCCGTGTGGCTCTTGGAGATGAACCGCTCAACTACATCGGGTTTTCATATGGAACTCAGATCGGTCAGGCCTACGCAGAGATGTACCCCAAAAAGATTCGCAGCATGGTGCTTGATGGTGTGGTTGATCCCTCTCTTGGGTATACCGAGTTTCTGCTCGGACAAACTGCGGCCTTTGATGCCTCATTCGAGGAGAACGTCAAACGCTGTGAGCAGGCTGGCCCCGAGGAGTGCGGGGTGCGAGACCTTGGCGCCGCTTACGATCAGGTGCACTCGATGGTCGAAGAGGAGCCCTTGGGTTCTGGGGATTCGGTGCTCGGCCCGGGCGAGCTTGCCACGGCCGCAATCATGACCGGCTACTACGAAGACGGGTGGCAAGACTTGGGGCCAGCGCTTGCCGCAGGGCTCGAAGGCGACGGCTCGGCTCTTCGTGATCTTGCAGACCAGTACTACGACTTTGGTGCGTTCACAGCTTACGTTGGGGTGGTCTGCACAGACACCCCTCCACCGGACTCCCCTGCCGCATACGAGAGCTTTGCCGATGCAGCCCGGGAGGTGTCTCCGCGATTCGGGGGCAGCGTCGCAAACGAACTTCTGCCCTGCGCTACGTGGCCAGTTGAAGCCGCTGAAGCCGCTGCTGCTGTCACAGCAGCGGGAGCTCCGCCGATTTTGGTCATTGGAAATACTCGAGACCCCGCCACGCCATATGAGAACGCCGTAACTGTTTCTGAATCGCTTGAGTCGGGGGTCCTCGTGACTGCCGAGATCAGCGGGCATACGGCTTACGGCACAAACGCTTGTGTCACAAAAATCGTTGACGACTATCTGATCAATCTGGCCGTGCCAAAGGCCGATCCGCGCTGCACCTAATCTGTCCTCGGGGCAGCACAGTTAGCGGCTAGGGGGTTACTGGTGGAATTCAATCTGGCGCAGGTACATGAAGCTGTCGAGAGGGCCGTTCCCGATCGTGACTGCATCGTTATTGGTGAGCTTCGCTTGAGTTATGCCCAAGTCGGCGAACGGACTCGCCGACTAGCGAACGCTCTAATTGACCGAGGGCTGGGCCATGTTCGGGACCGTTCCACCTTGGAAAGCCATGAGAGCGGTCAGGATCAACTCGCCGTCTACCTACATAACGGCGCCGAGTACTTGGAGTCCATGCTTGGTTCATACAAAGCCCGGGTTGCCCCATTCAACGTGAACTACCGCTATGTGGCGGAGGAACTTCAGTACCTGCTCGCAGACTCCGAGGCTCGCGCGATTGTCTATCACTCGCAGTTTGCTCCCACGCTCGAAGCAATCCGCCCGGGCCTTGAAAACCTAAGGGTATTGATTCAGGTGCAAGACGAGTCACAGAACGAACTCCTAGAAGGCGCCGAGTGGTACGAGGATGTCCTCAAGTCAGCTTCTGCCGACTTGCCGGTTGGACTTGCAGAGAGTTGGTCTCCTGATGACCTCTACATTTTGTATACCGGGGGAACTACGGGGATGCCCAAAGGTGTGATGTGGCGACAGGCAGACATCTTTGTGGGCGCCCTAGGTGGCCGCCGACTCGATACATCGCAGGAATGGGACTCCCTTGAGCAGATAACCGATCAGGCAGTGAGCGGAGGGATGAAACTCTTGCCGAGCGCACCCTTTATGCACGGCGCTGCACATTGGATGGCCTTCAACGGATTCACCAACGCCAACACCATCTGCATCTCATCAGTCACTGATCACCTCGACCCAGTTGACGTATTGAACCTGGTCCAAAAAGAGGGGGTGCACCTTCTGCTCATTGTGGGCGACGCATTCGGCCGCCCAATTGTTCAAGCAATCGAAGCCGGCGACTACCAACTCGACTCCCTATTGATAACGGTTTCGGGTGGCGCCTCGCTCTCTCCTGGAATAAAAGACCGACTGCTTGCCGCAGTGCCAACCATGATGGTCCTTGATGGCCTTGGGGCTTCAGAGACTGGTCAGCAGGCCAGCCAACTGAGCTTTGCGGGCCAATCCGCACAGACTGGAATATTTGCTCCTGCTTCGGGGATGTGTGTGCTGTCCGAGGATTTTTCGGAGTTGTTGCTGCCCGGCCATGACGGGATTGGGTGGGTGGCTCAAACTGGCCGAGTTCCGCTCGCCTACCTCGGAGACAAGGACAAGTCTGCGCTGACTTTTCCCCTTCTCAACGGGGTGACCTACTCCATTCCCGGGGACCGCGGGCGTCTGCGGCAGGACGGTCGAATTGAGTTGTTCGGGCGCGACTCGGCCACGATCAACTCCGGCGGCGAGAAGATCTTTGCCGAAGAGGTTGAGCAGGCATTGCTCAGGCATCCTTCCGTGGCCGACTGTGTAGTTGCTGGTCGGCCTTCGTTACGCTGGGGGAACGAGGTAGTCGCCATCGTGCAACTCGGCGAGGGTATTGGCGCAAGCGATGCAGACCTACTCGAAGAGGCCGCTCGACACGTCGCTCGCTACAAACTTCCAAAAGCCATCCTGCGTGTAGATCAGGTGCATCGCTCCCCGTCCGGCAAAGCCGATTATCGATGGGCAGCCGAGGTTGCACAGGCTGTCTAGCCATAGCTCCTGCCCGCGCCTGCACCTGCCCCACCTGAACTCGTGTCCGGTGCAAGCGCTAGTCCCGTTCCACACTGTGAATAGTCGTTGCCAATCCACAGTCGTAGTCTGTAGAACAATGACCGCTCCTACCGACCCCCGCTCCCTGATTCCTCGAGCCGATCAGCCCCTGCCAACAGGCGATGAGAAGACCCGCTCGGTGCAGGCAATGTTTGATGTCATCGCACCGCGATACGACCTTGTCAATCGAATCATGACCTTTCGCATGGACGTCGGCTGGCGTCGCCGCACGGTGTCATCCTTAGGCCTACCCCCTGGGTCAGTCGTGGTCGACTTGGCATGCGGAACCGGAGATCTGTCTCGGGATATTGCCGCTCGAGGATTGCTACCAATTGGGGTGGACCTGAGCTTTGGGATGCTTGCAGCGGCGCCCGTACCATTTGCTCGTGTTCAGGGAGATGGCTCGAAGCTACCGTTCCCTGATTCATCGGTGGATGGCGTGACCTGCGGTTTTGCACTCAGAAACTTTAGTGATTTGAACGCAACTTTTGCTGAACTTGCTCGAATCGTCAGGCCTGGTGGGCGAATCGCTCTGCTTGATGTCTCCACTCCGCCTAACCCGCTGTTGAAATTCGGCCACGGAATTTACTTCGGTCAGGTGGTCCCGCGAATTGGAGCGGCACTGTCTGATGGCGCTGCCTACCGATACTTGCCAAGATCTGTGGCTTACCTTCCCGAACCAGCAGAGATGCTGGCCTCGCTTCAGGATCAGGGATTCACCAACCTTCGTCGGCGGCTGCTGACCTCGGGGATCTCTCAACTCATTACAGCAACCTGCGGACTGCCCGAGTAATGGAGCAACTTCTGGCAGTCACTCGCTTGGCTGACCATGAACCCGGCCAGAACGACTCACTAGAGAACATGGTTGCATTCAGTTCTCCGAGAAGATCAGTCTGGGGTACCGGCACTGCTGCTCAGATTCACTTACCGGCTCCTTGGCCAGAGAACGTCCATCTGGTGGCTGAAGCGTTGTCGCAGATTCAGATTGAGGACGAGGTCGGTTCACCCGGCTCGGGACCGGTCGCGTTTGGCGCGCTCCCCTTTGATCGATCCGCCGCTGCGAACCTTGTGATTCCGCGGATTATCCACGGCCACGCTGCCGAAGGGGCCCGCTGGCGCACTGAGATTGCCCCGATAGGGGGCACGGGCAACAGTGCAGTCACTCCTGAAGGCAACGGTGAAGCTCTTCCTGCTGTGCAGTCTGCAACCCCATCCACTGTTGACCTACGCAGCGTTCGTTCTGCTCGGGACTGGTGCGCCGCAGTTGAAGCGGCGACCACACGCATCAAGGCTGGCGAGTTGACCAAGGTGGTGCTCGCTCGGGAACTGCTCGTGCAGACAGACACTCCCATCTCTGCAACGCAGCTCTACCGGAGACTCCTCCAGCTGTACCCGGCTGCGCTGTGCTTTGTCATTGATGGATTTGTCGGGGCCAGCCCGGAGCTTTTGGTTTCACGAGTCGGCGAGATTGTTCGCGCTCATCCCATGGCTGGAACAACCCCTCGCACGGGCGATGTTGATCTGGATCAGCGCAGGGCTAACGAACTGCTCAGTTCTCAAAAAAATCGGACGGAACATCAGATCACCATCGATATGGTGCATGAGACACTGTTGCCCTGGTGTTCCTACTTGGATGCCGAACCCGTTCCTTCGGTAGTGGCCGCCGGGCCGGTGCAACACCTAGCCAGCAGTGTCGAAGGGAGATTGTCGCGCCCAACACCAAACGTGCTGGACCTTGTTGCAGCGCTCCATCCAACTCCTGCCGTGGGCGGATGGCCACGCGAGCCTGCTCTCAAGCTGATTGACGAACTTGAACAAGCCGACCGCGGGCCCTATGCCGGTCCAGTCGGCTGGACTGATGCTCAGGGGAACGGCGCATTTGCAGTTGGTATACGTGCAGTTGAATTGAGCGATCGCTCGGCACGTCTCTTTGCTGGCGTGGGAGTGGTTGCCGACTCTGACCCAGAGTCAGAACTCGAAGAGACTCGAGCCAAGGCGCAAGCGTTACTTGGTGCAATCGTCCGAGTGTGAGGACCAGTTCTGCGGAGCTCTGAGTCTGCTGCCAGCACTACTCAGACGTAGCCTCTGGTGGCTGTTGGGTGGATCGAGGCCCCGACGAGGGCGTTGTCACTGGCTCTGCAGTCTGCTCCGCCCAGACCTCTCGCACGCGGTTGAGCACCTCTGTCGCATCTGAGAAGCCCGCAAAGTGGCCTGCGCCAGCACGAACGTGGAGCTCTCCATCTGCGACGCGTGCAGCCTGATGGTGGCCGTGACTCGGCGGCACAATCACATCAGCGAGACCGTGCCACACCACGACTGGCACCGTCACCTCGTCGAGTTGAAAACCCCAATGGCGGGCAAAGAGCGCTAGATCGTGCGCTGTAGCGCGCAAGTCTCCGGCAGTAATGAGGTCGTGCAAGAACATGGCTTTGAACTGGGGGTTTCCCAGAATGGGACGATCAGCAAACCCTAGGAATCGGGCATACAGGCTAAAGACTGGGTCAGCGATCGGAGTCGCTACAGAGACCACCCGATTGAGCAGGCTACCCACGGGGGTCCGCAGAACCTCCAGACTCGGGGCCATGAAGCGCATCAAACGGGTGTACGAGAAGACCGCATCAGGGCCACGAACAGGGCCCATGCCGCCCAGAAGCGTGGCCATGACTACTCGGTCTGGCATGTGTTTGGCTACAGCTAGCGTGTAGGGCCCGCCACCTGACAGCCCAACAACGGCAAACCGCTCGACTCCAAGTTCATTGGCTAGCTCCTCTAGATCGGGTGCAAAGTCAATAATTCGGTCGTAACGGTGATTACTCGAATTTCCTGTGCCGGGTCGCTCAACTGCGATCACCCGAAAGCCGCGTTGCAGCGCTACCTCATCGATTCTTGGGGGTACCTGAAACCGTGCGCCTGGAGTTCCATGAAACCAGAACACGACATCGCCATCTGGGTGACCAAACTCTGCCCAACCAAGCTCTCTGCCGGGTGCGACGAGTGAGGTTCCCACCAACCGCGCTACTGGCGGGCCGACCTCAGGTGAGATTTCTTCTTGCATGCTGCCCCTTCAGAACCCTGATCCTTAAGGTTACTGCTGCAGGCTTTGAATCGCTTGACTTACGGACAGATTCAACTGCTGATGCACTGTCAGGTTCTGCTCGCGATCTGTACCAACGATGATGATTCTGGGACCGCCACGAGTGAGCGCTCCGGCAATGGCTGCTTGGACTCCAGTGCGAGTAGTCACTCGCTCAGCTGGGATGTGATGCGCTTCGGCAATCTTGACTAGGTCCACTCCGTGAGGTGTTCCATAGAGTTGCTCAAAGCGTTGCGTCTCGAGCAACTCATGGGCCGGCAGAAAAGAAAATATGCCACCCCCGTCGTTATCAATCACCAGGATCACCAGATTCACCTGCCGCTGCATCAAGCCAATCAAGCCATTGGTGTCATGGAGGAACGCAATATCGCCGATGAGTAGCGCTGTGGGCGCACCCGTCAGTGCTGCACCGACTGCAGTAGATGTCACCCCGTCTATTCCGTTTGCGCCTCGGTTGCAGAGAACCCGCAAACCCGAACGGGGTGGCGAATACCACTCGGCATCGCGCACGGGCATTGAGGATGAGAGCACCAGAATCCCATCGGCGTCCAAGAGGGTGATGAGGTCCACCGCCACGCCCGGCTCACTGGCCACAAGCTGCTGAGCGAGCACTGCGTTCATTGCACGCACAGCGAGCCGCTCGGCTGTGATCCACCCGGAACGCCAGGCCGCAGAGGCTTGATGGTCCACTACTGATCGAAGCTGATTGCAGAAGGTTTCAATGTCGACCGGGAGCTTCTGATTGAGAACGGCGTCTGGGTCTGGGACAGACCCAAACGGATCTATACCGATTTTCAAAGCCGGTGCACTTGTGACCCAAGCGTTGAGCGCCTTAGAACTCAACAAGCCGCCTAGCCGAAGGATGACCTCGGGCTGCTGAGCTGCCGCAAACTCTTCGGATCGCAACAGAGCATCAAAGGCAGTAATCGTCCCCTCCTGTGCAATTCGACATCCCGAAGCGGGGTCTGCAATGACGATCCATCCAAGGTGTTGTGCAAGTGCATGAATTGCTGCAACCTCACTCGGGGTTCGCGCAGCTCGCACACCAGCGATGATGACTCCTGTGCGGCCGCTGATTGCAACTCCGAGTCGGGCTAGTTCCTCGTCAGGAACTCCCCACTGTGCGCCAGTAGTCGGAGTGGATCCATCGGGTGGACCGGGGAGAGGCTCGCGCTGGGCTGGCAACTCCCCCGCTACTCCTATCAAAGGTTCCCGGAAGGCAAGATTGACGTGAACTGGACCGGGGTGCTCTCCGAGGGTTCGCAGCCAGCTATCCCGAGCCAAGTCGCGCCACCAGGGTGCCCCGGCGAGAGCTGGAACTCCCGGTTCGCAATACCATCTGACTGCTGAGCCATACAGATCTCGCTGGTCAATCGTCTGCGGTGCACCAACCCCGTGTAGCTCGGGTGGTCGATCCGCAGTCAGCACAAGCAACGGGACAAATGCCTGATGGGCCTCAATGACAGCAGCATGAAACTGCGCCGCTGCAGTTCCGCTCGTGCAGAGCAACATCGCAGCGCGACCAGTAGCCAGACCCAGACCCAGCGCCATGAACGATGCCGATCGCTCGTCATGATGTACATGAACGCGAACGCGTGCATCCTGCGCTGCGGCTAGTGCCATGGGAGTTGAGCGAGAACCAGGGCAGATCACCGCATCGGTGAGACCCAGCCTGACCCATTCGTCGATCAGTGTTGCGCAATAGGTCGCTGCCACATCGGCCCCTGACACATCGGCCCCTGTCACATCGGCCACTGACACATCGGCCACTGGCACATCGGCCACTGGCACATCGGCTCCCGTCACGGGAGTGTCAGCCTTGGGCCCACCGAGAGGTTGTTGCTGTGCCATAACTTGTTCCACCCTACGGTGTATCGCAATGAGTTCAGAACTGAGCCTTGATGCAACTACAACATCGCTTGCTGCTCGATCCTTGGGGAGCAGCCCGTACGCACGCGTGTTTGTGCATGGTTTCGCCCAGACATCTCGTTGCATGGGGCCCTTTGGGGACCTGCTCGCAGAGTCCGACGGCTTGCTCGCAGTTGATGCACCTGGCCACGGCCGCTCGCTTGAGCATGGCGAAGCAAGCATCGCCCAGGGTGCCGAATTGTTATGCGCTACTGCGGGAAGGACTCAGTACATCGGCTATTCCATGGGCGGTCGCATCAGCTTGCAAGCAGCCATCACGCACCCGGAACTTGTCAGCTCGCTGGTTCTGATTGGTGCAACAGCGGGCATAGAAGATCAGCAGGAACTTGCTCAGCGACGGGAGTGGGATTATCAGCAGGCGGAACTGCTTGAGCAGGTTGGCCTTGATGCATTCCTGCAATCCTGGCTTGATCAACCCCTTTTTGTTGGCCTGCCTGAAGGTGCACGCTTCGAGACTGAACGTAAGACAAATACTGTTGAGGGCCTAGCGGCAAGCCTTCGCTCAGCAGGTACCTCCTCGATGAGCCCACTGTGGGATCGACTGCACCTCATCCAATGCCCTGTGCTTGTTCTGACTGGCGAACGAGACACTCGTTACTGCGAGGTTGCCGAACGTCTGGTTGCAGGAATTGGCAGCGCCGCCACTCACGAGATCATCGCTGGGGCGGGCCACGCTGCACACCTTGAGCAGCCCGAAGCAACTGCAGCAGCAGTGCTGAAGTTTCAGGATCAGACTGAAGCGCCAATCCAGAGTCCAACAGACAACAACAACGCATAGACAATCTGCACTTGTCCGGTTCGAATCAACACCGGAATCAGCGCCGGTCCGCTAGCACCAGACAGCACCTGCGTAATGGGCTGACGGGCCGGCACGATGGCTAGTAGCGCCAACACTGCAATGGGCCTGCCGCTCAGTCCTGCTAGCAGCGGAACCATGACTACGGGAATCACGATCAGTAGCACGTAGAGAATTCTTGTCTTCTGGTCTCCGAGTCGCACGGCCAGTGTCGTCTTCCCCGCCACTGTGTCGCCGGGAATATCTCGCAGGTTATTCACTACTAACAGCGCTGTCGCCAAGCACCCCATGGCCACTCCTGCGCCAAGGCTAAGCCAAGACAATGATTTAGTTTGAACAAAGGTTGATCCCATGGTGGCGACCAAACCAAAGAACACAAACACAAAGATCTCGCCGAACCCTGCGTAGCCGTACGGGCGATTCCCTCCGGTATAAAACCATCCTGCGGCGATTGCGGCGAGCCCCACAAAGATCAGCTGCCAGCCAACAAAGATCACCAGCGGCAAGCCACAGATTGCAGTCAGCGCAAAGCAGATCAACATTGCGCGCTTGACCTCTGAGGGTGTAGCCAAACCGGAGCCCACTAACCGTGGTGGTCCTGTTCGTGAAGATGGGTCATCAGTCCCGCGCTTGCCGTCGCTGTAATCGTTCGCGTAGTTCGTGGCGATTTGCACAAATACGGCAACCCCAAGCGCACAGGCGACAATCCAGACTTGGATTCCTTTCAACACACCGGCCGATGCTCCTGCTGCTACTGCAGTACCAACAAGGACCGGAGCGATAGCAGCCGGCAGGGTTCGAGGGCGGGCGCCCAGAATCCACTTCTTCCAGTTTGTGGGAAGCGGCGGCTTATCTTGTCTTTGGTTGGCGACAGGGCTATTCATCTTTGGAAGATGTTAGAACTCCTGCTCATCGAGCAGGGCACATGCCTGAGGGTGAGCCCGCAGGGAATCGAGCACAGCCTCGGCTTCTTCACCGAAGAACCGAGTTGCGGCCCCCAGTCGATTATGGCGTCGCAGCCCACGAACTCGGACCTCAACAATCTGAAGTCCGCCTCGGCGAAGTAATTGCAAGCGTTCGATTCGCTCCCATTCCAAGTGGTAGCTCATGGTCAGGTTTCGACAATGCAGGCCGTCCTCGTCGAGGGCGGCGCGCTGGGTAACACAACGCCAGGCCAGCACGGCCACAGCGACCAGAGTCAGAACTGCCATGAAGGCCGGAGGCACCGGGTCTGAAGGAGTTGACTCAAGGCCTGAGTCGGAGCTCCGAAACCAGATCAGCCCAATGGCTGCGATCGGCAACAGGACTGCCAACACCCAAGCAGGTGGCCCAGCGGACAACGTTACAACTGCCCCCTGATTCGGCCTGTTCTGCACTCGGCAACTCTAGGTGGCACGCTTAGGACAGTGCGAGAACTCATTGCCCTTGACCTTCCAGCAGGCCCAGCATTCCTTCAGGCGCTCATCAGCGTCTGGGAAGACGGTGATGCTGCGTTGCCGCTTGACCCCAAAGCACCCCCAGCTCACAACGCCGCGATGCTTGACTCGATGCGGCCTGCAGCAGTCCTTGACGCTCAGGGCGAGCGCCACAAGCTGCCGGGATCGCTTCCCGTAGAGGATGGCGATGCGCTTGTGGTGCTCACCTCTGGCACGACGGGCGAACCCAAGGGCGCTGTGCATACGCATCGGGGCATCGAGTACGCAGCGTTTTGTAGCTCAACTGCTGCAGGCGTCATCGCCAATTCCTGCTGGCTGGCTTGTCTACCTCTCTCTCATGTGGGTGGACTATCGGTGGTGACCAGAGCAGTTCTGACCGGCACTGAATTGCAGATGCTTGAACGAGCGGACCCGAAGGGAATAGCAGAGGCACAACGCCAGGGAGCAACCCATGTTTCGCTGGTGCCCACCCTCCTGGGGCGCATTGACCCAGAGCCTTTCCACAGCATCTTGTTAGGGGGCTCGGCAATCCCTATTGACCGACCCAGCAATACCATTGCCACCTACGGAATGACCGAATCGTTTGGAGGTGTCGTCTACGAAGGCCTTGCTCTCAACGGAGTCGAGATGCGAACCACACCGGATGGATTGATAGAACTCCGCTCCCCCACCATGTTGCGTTCTTACCGCGATGGCAGCAATCCACTCGATGCGCAGGGCTGGCTTCGCACGGGAGATCTTGGGCAGATCGATTCCGCAACAGGAATGCTTACGGTCCTTGGCCGAGTCGATGAACTGATCGTGACAGGCGGGGAAAAAGTCTGGCCACAGGCTGTGGAAGAGGTACTGCTTCAACATGGCGCTGTGAGTGAGGTGGCTGTGATTGGCATAGCCGACCCCGAGTGGGGCCAACGTGTCGTGGCCCTAGTAGTTCCAATGCCAGGGCAGCCTCCTCTGAGCCTGCAAGCTGCACGAGAACTCGTGCGCAATCAGTTACCCGTAGCCTCGGCTCCAAAAGAAATTCGCCTTGTCGATTCGCTGCCGCGGACTTCCGTTGGCAAGCTTCGTAGAATGACACTGACGGAACAACACTCTTCGGGAGAGCGTTAAACGTATGGATGATCAGTGAGCGAAACGAACCTAGGCGAGGACAGCGCTACTAGCGCCGAAGAGATCGGCGTGCGGTTCGATCGCGTGGCACTTGTCGTCAAGCGTCCTACCGACCTGTGGGGAATGATGGCGGAGTCCCTCGGAGGGCGATTCGCTGGAAGCGGAACGGGTCAGGGTTACGGGTGGACGGACCTGCGCTTCGCAAATGGATTCATCCTCGAAGGTATCCACCCCGAGGCATCCGAAGGCGAAGAAGAGCCCGGCTCAGAAGTAGTGGAGCGGTTCTTAGAGAAGTATGGAGTCGGTCCACACCACCTGACATTTATGGTGACCGACTTGGCGGGAATGCTCGCGCGTTTACGTGCAGCAGGAATTGAGGCAGTGGCCGAGAATCACGAGGATCCCACTTGGCACGAGGCCTTTCTGCGGCCACGAGATGCACAAGGCGTGGTCCTGCAGTTAGTGCAGATGACCGAACAACCTGCACAGATCCTTGATGAGCCAGAAGGGTTTCCAGAGATCGGGTTTGACCACCCCGTTGCGTCACTGGGCCGAGTGGTACATGCCGTTCATGACCTTGCAGCGGCACTGGAGTTGTTTCGAGATCTTCTTGGCGGCCGAGTGCTCTCATCGGGCGCTGCCATCGACGGAAACCATTGGGCTGAGTTGGGCTGGGGAGGCCCGGGGCGTTTGCGACTGCTCGAAGCGGCGCATGCAGAGATCGCAGAATGGGTTGGTGACCGCCCTGGACGTGTTCGGCACCTGTTCTTCAATTTCGATGAACCGGGCTACGTACCTGGGGCTCACAAAGTTGCGTCAGGTCGCTGGGTTGTTGACTGCGACGAGGTGCTCGGCACACGCCTAGTCATTTCCTCCAGCGCTCGCTGAGTTACCCGCTCACTCAAATACCGGCTCGCTCAAATACCGTGCAGCGGCTTTAGAGCAGCATGCCGCCGTCAACCACGATGCAGGTACCGGTGATCCACGAGGATGCATCAGAGGCCAAGAACAGCGCTGCATGCGCTATGTCCTCGGGTTCTCCTAAGCGATGCAGGGGAATCATCTGAGAGATCGCATCTTCGCCTGATTCCCACAGGGCTCGGGCCATATCTGTCTTCACGAGACCCGGGCACAGAGCATTGACTCGTACCCCCGGGGCAAGTTCCTTAGCTAGGGATCGCGTCAGGTGTAGCAGTGCTGCCTTTGTCACGTTGTAGTGCCCAATGCTGGTTTCGACGCTCAGGCCACCGATAGAAGAGATGTTGATGATGTTGCCGCCATGTTCTGCCATGCTCTGCTTCCAGGCCTGCTGCGCCCAGACAAACGCCCCTCGCAGATTGACGTCATAGGTCTTGTCCAAACGGGGAAGATCAATCTCAATCATCTTGCCCATATAGGGATTCGTAGCAGCGTTGTTCACCAAAATATCTAAGCGACCGAACCGCTCGATCGTGGCAGAAACGCAAGCTTCAGCAGCCTCTGGATTTCCGGCGTTCGCCTCAAAGACTGCTACCTGAGCATCACCCACCGACTCGCCAAATCGGGATTCGATCGCAAGTGCAGTCTCGACAAGAGCGGCCTCTTTACGAGAAGAGATCATGACCTTGGCACCTGCAGCTACAAACTCAGCCGCCATAGCCGCACCAATTCCACGTGACGCACCCGTAATAAGTGCCACTTTGCCATCGAGCCTCAGGTCCATGCCCTCATTCTGCCTGAAGTTCGGGGTTCGGTTTATCTAGATCTCATCAATTCGCACGGTCGAACCCCGAGCTAGCGAAAGATCTGCGGCTAGCGCTACCCGCAGAGCATCCTCCGCAGCGCTTCCAGGGCACTGATTTGGCCCCTCGCCTGCCACGAGGTCGACAAAGGCAGCAATCTCGGCTGCGTAAGCCTGATGGAAACGAACCGGAAAACTTGGGTACGGGTCCACAGGCTGAGGGACCCCAGGGTCAGCCGAACGCAGTGGCATCTGCGGTCCCAGCCCAGCGCTCAGGGCATCACGAGAACCAATCACCTCGGTGCGGTGGTCATAACCGACTCCGTTTTGCCGGGTACCAGTCAGCATGGCGAGCGCGCCACCTTCGAGCGTCATGATTGCCGCTGAGGTATCAACATCCTCGTAGCGGGCAAACATCTCATCTACGAGGACTGATCCGCGGGCAACCACGTCAATCGGGGTCCTGCCGCTCAGCCAAGCAATCGCGTCAAAATCATGGATATGCATATCGCAAAAAATTGAGCCAGCCGTGGGCAAGTAGCTCTCATGTGGCGGCTCGTAGTCGTGACAAGCAGCGCGTATCAGGTACAGCTCACCTAGGTCACCGTACTCAACAGCGCGGCGCATCTTTAAAAAGCCTGGGTCGAACCTGCGGTGGAAACCGACCTGCAACTCGATGCCTGTTGTGGCTACGTATTGAAGGCATTCTTGAGTGGCAGAAAGATCAAGCGAGATGGGCTTTTCGGAAAAGCAGGGCAAGCCAGCATCGGCTACTGATCGAACGTCTTCAGGGTGTCGAGCGGTTGGAGTAGCAACGACTACGCCTTCGCTGCGTTCGAGGAGTTCCTCAACAGAGGAACACACCGTGGCGATTTCTTGAACACGCAGAACTGCTTGGGGATCCGGCTCGTAGACGAGCACTTCTGTCACTCTTGGCAGTTCAGCCAGATTGGTGATGTGAGTCAGACCAATCCGTCCAGCACCCAAAACTCCGATTCGCATTCAACACCTTTCGCCGAGAGTCGCAGAACATTAGCGGTTCACGCATTGGTACCCCAGTTCTCGGATGCCGCCCCAAAGCCCAACTGGTGCAGCTCTGCAGTGACCCAATCGGTGCAGCTCTGCATAGGCCCAATCGGTGCAGCTCTGCAGTGACCCAATCGGTGCAGCTCTGCATAGGTGGGTATCGTGACAGCGTGACGAACCGACTTGCGACTGAGACCAGCCCCTACCTACGCCAGCATGCCGAAAACCCCGTGGACTGGTTTCCTTGGGGACCCGAGGCCTTTGAACTTGCTCGCTCACAAGATCGACCGGTTCTGTTGTCCGTTGGCTACTCGGCCTGCCACTGGTGCCACGTCATGGCGCACGAGTCCTTTGAGGATGAGTCAACAGCCGAACTGATGAATTCGAAATTTGTGAATATCAAGGTGGACCGCGAGGAGCGCCCAGACATCGACGCCATTTATATGGAGGCAACCCAAGCAATGACTGGTCACGGCGGCTGGCCTATGACTGTGTTCATGACACCCGAGGGTGAGCCCTTCTACTGCGGCACGTACTTTCCAAAGGAACCACGCGGTGGCACGTTGAGCTTTACGCAACTACTCACAGCCATTGAGGATGCTTGGCAAACCCGCCGAGACGAACTCATGGAACAGGCAACTCGACTCGTTCAGAATATTGGGCGCAACCCATCTGCAGGCACTGACGCACCGCTGCCGGTAGCACAGGTGCTCGATGAGGCAACCTTGGCCTTGCTTGCTGCTTATGACCCACAATGGGGAGGATTCGGCGGTGCGCCCAAGTTTCCGCAATCGATGAGCTTGGGACACCTACTGCGACATGTTCGACGTACTGGCTCCGATACAGCGCTTGCTGCAGTGACAACCTCGCTTGACGCTCTTGCCGCCGGGGGAATCTATGACCATATCGGTGGCGGGTTCTCGCGCTACTCCGTAGATGAGCGCTGGTTGGTGCCGCATTTCGAGAAGATGCTTTATGACAATGCCCTGCTCGGGCGGAGCTACTTATGGGCTTGGCAAGTAACGGGTGAGGAACGCTATCTGCAGGTACTCACCGAGATTATTGACTACGTCCTTCGCGACCTTTCACATCCAAGCGGAGGCCGTTACTCCGCCGAAGACGCCGACAGCTTTGCCACTGCAGATGCAGACCACGCAGAGGAGGGTGCCTTCTATGTCTGGACTCCACACGAGGTGGCGGAGGCTCTTGAGCAGGCAAATCTCGGTCACCTGACCGAAGAGACGCTCGCTTTCTATGGCATCTCAGAGGCTGGCAACTTTGAAGGCGCATCCATCCCAAACCGCATGCACGAACGCGGCAACCTTGAGCGCAGTGCTGGGATCGAATCGGCTCGTGCTGCTCTTTTGGAGAGCCGAGCTACCCGGCCGCGACCTGGTCTAGACAACAAAGTTCTCACCGAGTGGAATGCGCTGATGTTGGCCACCTTGGCTGAAGCAGCTGCAGCTACACAGCGCCAAGACTGGCTGGCTGCAGCAGAGTCCACTGCCAATTTCTTGTGCGAATCCTTGCGTGTGCCCTCTGCCGCTGCGACCTCGGGCCAACGCTGGCTGCGTTCATGGCAGGCCGACTTGAACCAAGGTTTGGGAGGCGCACGACACTTGGCCTACGCCGCCGATTACGCCGCGCTAATCGACGGATTCATCTGTCTGTATGAGGCCACCGGCACCCTGCGTTGGTTGGAAGAGGCAACGACAACAGCAGATAGCCTGATCGAACTTTTTTGGGATATCGACGGTGGAGTGTGGATAACCGGCGAGGATGCCGAACAGTTGGTTTCACGACCAAAAGACCTGATGGACAACGCAACACCTTCGGCAAACAGCATGACTGCGGTTGGCCTGTTGCGCCTCGAAGCCCATACGGGCGAATCACGCTACGGGGAGCATGCTCGCACGATTTTGCGAACCCTCGGTGGGGTGGCCGGCAAGCACGCCATGAGCTTTGGCAATCTGCTCTGGGCGATTGAGTTGCACGCACTTGGAGTGACCGAGGTGGTCGTCACCGGAGACCGACCGGATCTTGTTCAGGTGCTGCAGAGCCGATTTGACCCCGGCAGCATCCTGGCCTGGGGAGAGCCAGGGTCTGGGCCACTGTGGGAAGGCCGCTCAGCAACGGGCTCAGATGGAATGGCCTATGTGTGTCGGAACCATGCCTGTGGAACACCCGCAGCGAGCACAACACAGCTCCTGGCACAACTGGACTAAGGGCTCGCTACCGTCTCGATCTAGCGAACTAGCGATCTAGGTGAGCACATCTGCGTGATGGTCCGGAACCTCAATAAATGGGGCCTCCGGGCGATTGAGAAAAGTTCCGAATTTGTGATCCACGCCTAGCAAGTGCATTACCAAGACTGATGATGGATGAGCGACTCTGGGTCGACTCGGCCACGAGCAGCAGAGACCGATGGGTTTCGGCCTCCAAGGTTCGGCCAGCCAAGTGCCACCGTTCCTAACGCCCGGTAATCCTCGGGCACCCCAAAAGCTGTTGCTAGTACGCGCTCATGCTGGAATTGCCCAAAGAACAACGCTCCAAGCCCTGCGGCCTCTGCAGCCAACAACAGGCCCATCAGCCCCGCTCCCCCGTCTACATACCAATAGGGCACCTGCCATGCCTCGAGACTGTCTCCAAGCCCCGTGTGTGCCTTATCTGGCTCCTGATAGCGCTCCTGATAGGCGCT
>CAMDAT010000007.1 GCA_945888825.1 Bifidobacterium breve
TTGCCAAGAACCACTGCACCCAGGGTGTAGAGCAGTCCGCCCGCTGCTAGCAGTAGCAGCTGCACCCAGCTCAAATTCATGATCAGCACGGGCAAGGTAAGAACCGCTGCCCAGCCCATCACGATGTAGAGCCAAGACCCACTCGGGCCGTTATCAAGGCCAAGTCGAATCATCTTCATCGTGATACCGGCAAGCGCAGCCGACCAGATCAGGACCAGCATGGGAATTCCCCAAATCTTTGGCAAAATCAGCAGACAAATCGGGGTGTAGGTCCCTGCTATCAACACGTAAATCATGGAGTGGTCAGCCCGACGAAACCACAACACTGAGGTGGCCGAGCGGGCAAGCCGGTGATAGCTGGCACTGGTTGCGTAGAGGCCAGCAAGACTGGCCCAGTACACCAGCACCGCTACTCGTGCCGCAGTGGTTTGCGCCAGGCTCAACAGGTACAGGCCTGCTGGAATCACGGCCAGAAAAGCTGCCGCATGTAGCCATCCTCGCCAGAGTGGCCGGTGGCCGTAGGCGTCAACTTTCCCCGTGGCGCTTTCTAAGTCCGTGCTGCCTGCTACACCGACACTGCTAGCCACAACCTGCGGCTCCGAACTGTCTGGTTCTGCAGGCTCACCCTCTACTACCCCCATGCCCATCATGGATTCAGGGTATCGGGAACCTAGACGCGAAACTGCCCGCCTACTGATCCAAGATCAGGCAGACGGGCAGATTCAATTGGCTTCAAACTCAGGAAAGAATCTTGGCCTTCTGAGCATCAAACTCAGCATCGGTGAGCTTGCCACTGTCATGGAGTGCAGCAAGTTTGGTCAGTTGCTCAGCTGAAGACTCACTAGACCCGGCAGTCTCTTTGACATATGCGGAGAACTGATCCTGTGAGGCCTTGGCTGCAGCAACTTGGTGTTCTTGCATTTTGTGGCCACGAGCGAGCAGGTACACCAGCACGCCAAGGAACGGCACGATGACAATGAAGAGGAGCCAAAGCGCCTTTGCAAAGCCACCCATGTCGTGGCTGCGGAATACGTCGACAAGCACGGTGATAGCAATCCAGATCCACAAGAAGAAAAGGAAGAACCACATCATGGTGATAACAATCTGTAACAGCGGGTAATCGTATGCGAGCAAGACAACCTCCAAAATTTGTTCCCGGCATGTGCCGAGAAGAGTCGTTGCTCCCTTAGGACGCAGTGCAACTGCAACAACTTAGTTCAGAACGGATTTCTTTAGGCGGACCACACCTAGAGTTGGGGTGGGACTCCAGTACCGAACGACTGAAGTTCTTCCCTCGGCAACCCTTGAGACGATGACCAAACCCTGCTGCAGTCCCTCATCCAATGACCGCTCCTCACAAGTAGGGGCACCGGCGGCTAGGCCGAGCCAAGACAGACAAGAAAAAGAATCTCTTGAAGGTGAGTTGCCAACTAGTTCTGGACCCTCTGCGAAACAAACCTTTGTTTCGATACCTGCCGGCAGCTTCCTTATGGGTTCTGAGGAATCGGCCTACCCAGCAGATGGGGAAGGTCCCGTTAGAGAGGTTTCACTCAACGCTTTCGAGATCTCCCCAACGGCTGTAACCAACACCGAGTTTGCCGAGTTTGTTGCTGCTACTGGATGGCTCACCGAGTCCGAGCGCGAGGATTCCTCGTTCGTGTTTGGAGGACTCCTACCAGATGACTTTCCACCCACGCAGGGGGTCGCCTCTGCGCCCTGGTGGAGGCTTGTGCTGGGGGCCAACTGGCGACACCCAGAGGGGTCACAATCCACGATTGAGAACCGACAGGACCACCCGGTCGTGCACGTCACATGGGAAGATGCCACGGCTTACTGCGAATGGCTCGGAGCGCGACTGCCAACCGAAGCCGAATGGGAGTGCGCCGCTCGAGGCGGATTAGAGCAGATGCGCTACCCCTGGGGAGATGAGCGGGAGCCCGAAGGCGAGCATCGCATGAACGTCTTCCAAGGAGAGTTCCCAGGCCACAACACTTCGGCTGACGGCTTTGCTGGAACTGCGCCCGCCGACGCGTTCGGCCCGAACGGGTACGGGCTCTTGAACACCTGCGGAAACGTCTGGGAGTGGTGCGCTGATTTCTTTGATCCCCGATTTCACCTGACTGAGCCTCCGGAGAACCCTTCTGGGCCTCCCACGGGCACTCATCGAGTCATGCGAGGCGGTTCCTATCTCTGTCACGAGTCCTACTGCTGGCGGTACCGAGTCTCTGCTCGAAGTGCGAACACCCCGCAGAGCAGCGCGGGCAACATGGGGTTTCGTGTTGTTCGTGACATCAATCTTTAGAACTGCAGAAGTTCCGCAGTAGCTCGGCCTGAGTCCTAACATCTTCGATATGGGAATCTTGAACCGCTCAAAAAATGCCACGCACAAGTTTCAGATGCACGAGAGACTCATGAGCTTTGGTGACGATTCTTGGATTGAGAATGAAGCCGGAGACAAGGTCTACAAATCGGACGGCAAGGCCATGCGCATGCGCAAAACCTTCATCTTGGAAGATGCTTCCGGAAAGAACATGGCCGAGATCAAAGAGCGGGTATTGAGCGTCCGGGACAAGATGTCTCTCAAGCTGCCCGACGGGCGCTCCGCAACAGTGCACAAGAAGCTCATCGGGATTCGCGACCGGTACAAGGTCGAGATGGATGGCGGAGACGACCTTCATGCGCACGGAAATATCGCCGACCATGAGTACGAGATCGAGCGCGACGGCGACACCATCGCAACAGTCTCCAAGAAGTGGTTCCGCGTACGCGACACCTACGGCATCGAAATCCTTGACGGCGAGGACGATGTCCTTCTCTTGGCCGTCACGATCTGCATTGACGCCCTCTCGGACGAGTAAGCATCATTGCCAGGCCAAGGGGAATCCTCGGCTGCTGCGCTTAGCCAAGCACTGGAGTTAGCGCAGCACTGGAGTTAGCGCAGCACTGGAGTTAGCGAAGCACTGGAGTTATCGCAGCACGAGCACTGAATCCAGAACCCCGAGCGCAAGCTCGGTGGACTTCGGCGGGTTGATGACCACTTCACCAGTGCCCCCAAGCCGATAGCCCAGAGCAGTCTGATTCTGCAGCGAGGCAGCAGCTACGACATGCGCAAACGTCTGCAGCGCTTCGGCCCCATAGGCAATGGCGGGTCGCAGTTCAGTTACGCACCCCGACGGATCGAATAAGTCTCGAAATACCAAATCAAGTTCTTGCCGCTCAGACAGCTGTGCAATCAGCAAACTCGTCAACTCCACACTAACGATGAAGTCATCGGCCCCAGTAGCCACGGCCAGTGGCGTATGGCGCTGCTCAAGCAATTCAGCAACAATCCTTACGTCGCCCAATTCATGGTTATCGACAAGCTGGTTAAATGCCATCAGCGTCAGCAAGGTGCGAGCATCGGCGTCATCGCTAGAGATTTGATCTCGATAGCCAAGGACAATGACCTCGTCGAAATGGCGTCGGACTGCATAGGCCGTCACCTCTTCTGGTCCACCCCGAAATGCAGCGACTTCGATCTGCACATTGTTCACCGAGATCGAGGACTTGATCTGCTCAACCTCGACCTGATCTGGGTCTGCGATAATTTCAATGACAGTTTCTGGGCTGAGGAACTCGTCTAGCTCTGCAAGTACTCGCGGGCCCAACACGCTCCAACCCACAACCAGAATTCTGGTTGGCCCGACGGTTTCTGGGATTGTCAGCACTGCTGGAACATCAGGAGCGGCACGGAAGCCGCCGCACAGGAACGTAGAGTCGTCCGATGCAATGCCGATGAGTTCGTCTTCCTCCTGCAAAATGGTTTCAGGGGCCGGATTTAGCTCGACGACGCCGTCCTGGGTAAGGCGTCCCATGAGTGCACTGTCTTCAAATGCGAGTTGCGCCTCGGCAAAGGTGCGACCGGTTACCTCGGGGAATCGGCTGAAGTAGACCTCATCACCATCAAAGTCCAACAGTTCACGAAACACCGTGCTAAGACCGCGTTGGCGACAGGCCTGAGCAGTCAATTCGGCCACGATCTGATCGGAGTTGACCGTCACCACTCGCGAGCCAAATAGGGATCGGATTGAGGTTTCCGTTGACTCCGAATTCGTCTCCACAACCAGGTGAGCGTTCTCGAAAGCAGGATCGATGGATCGCACTGCAAGCAACGTCTTGATCACCGTCGAATCGTTCTCGTCCACCACGATGATCGACTTGGCACCGCTGACGTTCACCAGACCAAGATCTGCGGGAAGGTCAGTGTGACCTCGACGACAGACGAGTCGAGTTGTTAAGAAATCCGGCACGTGATCGCGCAACTCCTCTTCCATCAGGGACTTCTCTTCGTTTGCAAGGATGACCACAACCCCGCGTCGAAGGCTCTCATTAGCCAAGACCAGTTCGCTGACGATTACTGGCACACGACTTGACCACCCCAGAATCAGAGTGTGGTTGGTCTCCAACACCGTGCTGCGACCTTTGCGAAGTCCATCAACACGCTGATCCACCGAGTTGGCGATAAGTCCGATCAGGCTGCCAGCCAGAAAAATTCCCGCAAAGGTGATTGCCAACCCCAGCATTCGGGTTGGCCAGCTGCTATCTCCGGCAAATGTTCCGGCATCAACAACTCGGAGCATGGCCTGCCAAAACGCTTCACCGAAACCCAGGCGAGCCCCTCCGTTCACTCCGACCAAACCCAAAAAGGTCATCAGTAGCGCAGCCAGCAGAATCACTAACAGTGTCAGCAGGCCTAGCCAACCAATGACCACTGATGGACCCCGAGAAAGACCGGTATCGAACATGTAACGAAGCCGCGCTCCGATGCCTGCCGGCTGAGCCGATCCGCTAGTGGCCGAGGCTGCAGCGCCCGTGGTTGAGGCGGCCGAACTTGTGGCTCGGGTGGCACTTTGCTCGCCGCGACCACGCCGGTTCACTGCTTTACCCTGCCGGCGCGGAGGCGTCGCAAAAGCCTGGTTCGGCACTGGCTTTGCGGCAGCTGGCTGTGACTGCTCTGGGGGATTCACATAACTCCTTGGGGATGGGAGCACTCGGTGGTGCGCTCTGAACCCGTACCTGTCAGATTACCGGCCTCTGCCACCCAAACCTCTCTAGCAGTGCCCTGGCTAGACGCAGATCCAGAGGTGAGCGTGATGCGGCGTACTAGTCGGAATCAACAAGTCTGAGCGCTGCGGGCCTCCCTACTGCTGAGCCATCCAGTTGCCGTGAAACCCGAAAGGCACTCTGCGCGGCAGGTGCACTCGCCCAACCTCGGTCATCTCTTGGGCGTCAAGAATGACTAGTGCCGACTCCGTTGAGTTCTGATCGCTGACGATGTTGAGCAACCAGCCGGCATACTCTTCGGTCCGGTCAGGGTCGGCCGCGAACACAGCCTCCCCACAGACTGAGTGATCGCCATAGATGTGGGTAACCGAGGTCCCATCTTGTAGGTCGTGGCGCGTCACACCATCAAAGACAACCTCGTCTTCTTGCCAGCTACGGGTGTGACCCAAGTACCCATACCTAGACTTGAGCCCCGCAAATGCATCATTGATTCGTGGGAAGTCGGCGGGGCGATCATCCAACCTCTCTTCCGACACCGTTCCGGCTTGCGGGTTGATGCGCCAACGATGCAGCGACGGCCTCACGGTGTCGCCAACGATGTCATCACCAAAGCTGACATTGAGACGATCCGACCGGCATCCCTCAACAACAACGGTGTCTCCATCGTCATAGGCATTCAGAAAGTGGAACACATAAAACGGGTCGACCTCGATCCAGCGCACACCTAGTTCGAGCGCTTGGCGGTCCAGAACCCCAATTCGAGCTCCGTTTTCTGGCGCCCACTCAATCGCAGCCCCGCCGGCCAACATCGCATCAAGATCAAAGACCGCAGGCAGATCAAAGAAAACGACGTGGCGGCGTGAAACTGCAAAGTCGTGCATCATGACGGGATTCGGCAGGTTGATCTCAATGCTGTTGATGAGCGTTCCCGAAGCATCGGCTTGGTGGAAACGCAGGTACGGCGGGAACGGGCTGTAGCCGAAGAACAACAACTCGCCGGTCTCTGGATCTTCTTTGGGGTGAGCAGTCATCGGGCCGATCAGAGCGCCACCAAAATCCCACTCGCCACGCGTGGCCAAATCGTTGCTCATCTCGATTGGCTTGCCCGCTTCCATGAGCGCAAGCAGTCGGCCAGCGTGCTTGACGATGTTGGTATTCGCGGTGTTTTTCATCATGCCGGCTTCGGCGAGTAGCTCCTCGGGCGGCATCCGAAACTCAGACAGGCCTCCAAAAAGCGCCTCACCTTCTCGCCGCTCAATCAACAACCCCTTCGACTCGACATACCGGTTGTGATAACTCGCTCGGCCATCACTCAAGCGCACCGCGTGAACCATTCCGTCGCCATCGAAGACGTGATACCGGGTCAGCGGGTCGAACTGCGGGTTCGGCCCGTTGCGAACGTACATTCCATCTAACGCAGAGGGAATCCTGCCAGTGACTCGAAGGCCTTCCGCATCAAGTTCATCCCTGACAGGCTCGTACTGACCGATCAAGAACGGGTTTGCACTAGCTGGAGACTCGATTGACATACCGGTCAATGTATCTCTCGGGCTGCGATCTGTAAACGGTGTTCACCCCTAGGGGAGATCCCCCTGGCAGTTACTGAGCTATGGGATGGACTTGTCCAGCAAGAACGGTGTTGATCACAGAGTCCATCAGTTCAACTGAGGCTTCCTCATCCGCTGCAAACCCAAGCAGCAATACTTCTGCCACTCCGTGAATTGCCGCCCACATCGTCATGCTGGCTACACCCGGGTCTGTCACTGAAAGTTGGCCAGCCGCAATTGCCTCAGATGTTGCCGCTGAAGCTGCATCAAAAGCTCGAGTTGCCGCTGGAAACGCGTCAACCCCAGGAACCGGCGTTGGAGGGTAACGAAACATCAAATGAAACAACGCTGGTGAAGACAGCGCATGCAACACATAGGCCCTGCTCAAGGCCCGAATTCGTTCGAGAGGGTCCGCTTGATCAATGGCGTCGAAACGTTGAACGAGTTGCTCAAAGTGCTCCGTGGCAACGGCTGCGAGCAGGTCATCTTTGTCTTTGACATAGGCATACAGCGCTGGAGCCGTAACTCCGAGTTGCCGAGCAAGACCGCGTAGCGAGAGCTGTCCAACACCTTCAGACTCCAATTGCTGTCGCGCAGTTTCAATCAAAAGTTCCCGAGTGAGGGGTGCACGCATAACCACAGCTTGCCTCATCAGAGCAAACTGATTTGCAAGATCAGTTGCATACGTCCCGGATTGCGGGTAAACACCGTTTACCAATCCCATCTGGAGCTCATGTGCCACTGCCCCGATCAATCTTTAGCCAGTCCACGCCGCAAGACCACGACTTGACGCTCCTCAGCGGAATCTGGCCTCAGGATCTGACCGGCGAGCTGCTGTTGAGCGCTCCGCACCCCAGCACATTCGACAACCCCCATCCCTTCTTTGGCGATGGAATGACCTACCGACTCTCACTCGAGGCAGGAACCCACGGAGCCCCGCAGGATTCATTCGCATGGCGGCAGCGGATCATTGATTCCCCCTCGGCTCGCCTACGGACCCTGCGGCCTGACGTCTTCTCTGCGACTCACATGGGGGTGCAGTCTCCATTCGGTATGAGCAACGCTGCCAACACTGCGCCTTTACCTTGGGGGGATCGCCTCTTTACGACTTGGGACGTTGGGCGACCGGTCGAGGTTGACCCTCTCACGCTGGGCTTTCTTGGCGAGGTCGGCCACCGCTCCGAATGGAAAGACTTCGAGATTTTTGACCAGCCGATCCTGCCGCTCGTCATGAGCACTGCACACCCCGTGATCGACCCGGACCGAAACGTTCTCTGGACCGTGAACATCTTCTGGGGCGAACTCCACGTGGTGCGCTGGGATGGAGTGAATCCGCTCCAGATGTGGCCCATTACTGACGGGATCATCCCTCAATCAGTTCACACCATTACCCAGACTCGCGACTGGCTCATCATTGGCGATTGCGCATTCAAGGTGGAACCTCAGGTGCTCACTGGAGGCGACCGCTTGGAGCCAGCAAATGCCTCGGGCCCTGTGTACTTGATTCGTAAAGACGCCCTAGAAGCCGTTCCCCCAGGTACTCCCGTCGCGGCAAACGTGTTCGAGATTGCGCCCGAAATCAACCATTACTACGCCATGTACGAGGATGCAGATGGCATTCAAGTCCTGTTTGAACACACGCAGAATGCAGACCTCGCAATGACTCAGGGCGCCGGCGACATTGACGCTCTCGGCCGACCTGTTGACCCTGCCCTATGCGGACTTTTTGGATTTCCCATGAGCCCAGATCGCAATACCCTGATTGAGTTCAATCCAGAGACCGGCAAGGTGCACGAGCGCGCCGAACAACGTGACCCCTCGCTGCTGTGGAGCAGACAACTGAACGCTATCGATTGGTCTACCGAAGGGCGTTCCAAACCAACCATGCATCACCAAGTTCACTTTGGATGGCGCCCCGAGGCCGTAACGCAAAAGATGCTCGCCTTGTATGCAGACCGCATCGACCGTTCCGAATGGCCAGCGGATGAGACTCCTCCGCTGTTAACAACAACCTCAGTGCCAGACCTGCAGCTCCAGACGCACCACGAGTTTGCAATGGACGATATGCCAACCTCACCAATTTTTGTCCCGCGTGACCCAGGATCAGTTCCGGGAAGTAGCCGATACGCCGGATCAGATCCCGGCGGCCACGATGGCTATGTGGTCGTTCCCGTCGTGAACGATAAGGGGTTTCGGGTCGAAGTATTCGATGCAGCTTCGGTTGGGTCCGGGCCACTGGCAACCCTCTCCGGGACAACGGCTGCCGGTTCTGGTGTAGCAGTACCGTTCGTGTTGCATTCCGCTTGGATGCCCAGAGTTGTTGCATCGCAGGATCTACCGCGACTCAAGTTCTCTGCCGAGCTTGACCGGATTGACCAGCTCCCCGAAGACCTAGCGGCTGCGGCAAGGCAAGTCGCTCGAGACCTAGACGAGGGCATTCCGATGGATGCCCCAGCAACGAGCTAAATCTCTGCGCTCAGCGAGCTCGACCAGAGCAGCGGTCTCCACCTAACCAGAGCGCCCAGAACTTTGTGGTTAATAGGTTGTGAGTGTCAGTCGCAACTAGTACAGTAGAACAAGTGTTCGATCCCCGGTCCCCAGGGTGAACACCTCACTAACCATTAACACTCACTTGGTCCGCCTGACAGATCCTTCTGACAGATCCTTCTGACAGAGAACGGGCTTGAGTGTTTTAGCTGTGATTTTTTGCGGTACTGGCCGCTCAGGGGACCCTATGTGTACAGACCCAATCAAAGACTCGGACTCAAACCCGAAACGAGCAACTGCGCCGGCGGACACGCCCGCCGATGCTCAGGCTTGTACTGCTGCTGCCACTGCTGCTGGTGCTGCTGCCGGTGCTGCTGCCGGTGCTGCTGGTGCTGCTGCCGGTGCTGCGGGTAGTGGTGCGGGTATGGCTGGTTCTGCGGGTACTGGTGCGGGTGCGGCCGGTGCGGGTAGTCGGTCTGGTTTTGGGTTGGGTGTGGAATTGGGTGTTGTTGCAGGTCAGGGTGCGGGTGGTTTGGTTGCGTTAGCGAACCTTGTGGCAGGTGTGGGTTCGGGCGGTTCTGGTTCTGGTGGTTCGGGTGGTTCTGGGGCTGGTGTGGGTGTGGTGTCTGATGAGGTGCTTGTCGGGTTGTCTGATGTGTTGGAATCAGCCCAACGTGCGTTGGATTCAGCACGGTTAACAGTCGTGGGTGAACTCGACGCCCGGAACGTCTCGTTACGCACCAAAGGCCTTGTCATGAACGCCTGGCTGGGTCACGAATACCTCCTCTCACGCCCTGTTGCATCCCGGATGGTGTCCACTGCCCGCAAACTCCGCTCCGTGTTACCTGAAGTTGCTGACGCGTTACGCAACGGGATCATCACCGCCGATCACGCAGCGCTGCTCTCGAAACTGTGTGTCACACGGGTTGAACCGATCATGGTTGCATTACAAGCAGAGTTCATCAGTCTCACAACAGGAGTCCGGTTCGAACAATGGGCAAACGAAATACGCGCACTCATTGATCTTGCTGACCCAGACGGGGCACACCTACCAAACCCAGACCACAACCGGATCAACATGAGCGACGGCCTCTCTGGCGAACTTCACCTCGACGGCGATTTCGTAGCCGACACAGCAGCCACAATCCGAGCAGCACTCCTGACTGAAACCGACCGCCGTGTCGCACATCACCGCAAACTCAAAGCAGCTAACCCCGATCACCTCATCCCCACACGCCCACAACTTCTAGCTGAAGCTCTCACCGAACTCATCCGCAGAGCGATCAGCACCCAACCAGGCACCACAAACAACCCAGCAACTGACATCACCCTTGTTATCCAAGCCTCAGACCCCGTCCACGCCACCACACCAGATGGTGTCCGCATCCAAGATGGCACCACCCGACTCCTCAACTGCGACCCCAAAATCCAAGCACTCATCATCAACTCTTTGGGGATCCCACTCGACCTAGGAACCGCTGTCAGGTACGCAACACCTAACCAACGCAAAGCCATAGCCATCAGAGACCAAGGATGCGTCGTCCCCGGATGCGACGCACCACACAACTGGGTAGACCTACACCACGTACAAGAAGCCCAAGACGAAGGTCCAACAGATCTCAACAATCTGGTTTCGCTTTGCAAACCACACCACGCACTACTCCACACCAACGGCTGGACCATCACCGAAAACCCCAACAAACCCGGCAGATACATCATCACCACACCAACCGGCACCCAACTCAACACCCAACACAACGGCAAACCCAGCCCATAACAGAAGCAACAGAACAAGCGAACAGCAGACCAGCGCGTGCCGGTCACTGAGTTTCGTCAGCCAGTCGGGTTACTCCCCGAAATAACCTGCCTCAACTAGGTCAGGGTCCGCAGACAACGCTGCAGAAGAACCCGACAGGGTGGCTTTGCCGCGCCTCAGCAGGTATGCCCGATCAGAAACTGCGAGCGCCAAGTGCACGTGCTGCTCGACTATTAAGACACCTGCGCCTGTTGTCTGAGCAAAGGTCCGAAGGACGGGTAGCAATTGCTCAACCAGAATCGGAGCAAGTCCCAGACTCAGCTCATCTACCATCAGCAACTTCGGCTGACTCATCAATCCCCTGCCGATCGCCAACATCTGTTGCTGACCCCCAGACAACAACCCCGCTGGCTGATCAAGCAACCCAGTGAGTGCCGGAAAATAGCCCAAGACCTGATCCAAGATCTCTGAACTACTCAGTTGCTGCTCCGCTTGGTTCGTACCGTCCTCGACTTGGGAAGGCACACGGTCACTAGCAAGTGACTCATGCTTGCGGTCTTTCTTCCGCTTGAGTCCAAGCCGCAGGTTTTCTTGAACAGTCAGATCAAAAAAGAGAGCCCTATCTTCTGGCACGTGTGCAATACCCAATCTGGCACGGCTCAGGACTTGCTTCGATCTTGCAGAACCCTTGCTCGAACCAATGCGCTTACCGCGAGAGGCTTCAAGGTCTCTACCCTGCAATTCAATAGATCCTCCTAAGAGCGGAATTAGCCCCGAGATAGTCAGCAGAGTGGTGGTCTTTCCAACCCCGTTAGCCCCGAGCAGCGCAACGACCTCACCGGCACCGACCGTCAAATCAAGTCCGTTCACCACAGCTAGCCCGTCGTGGCCCGCAACAACTCCAGTACAGCGCAGGATGGGACGCTCAGTTGGGTTCGCCTGAGGCACACTCATGAGTCTGATCCCCCACCAACCACAGGCTCATCGACTCCAGAACTGCCTTGGCCCAAATAGGCGGAAATGACTAGTGGATCAGAGCGAATCTGTTCGGGAGTCCCACTTGCAATGATCGAGCCAAAGTCTAAGACATGAACCTGATCGCAAACTCCTAGGACCAAACTCATATCGTGATCTACTAACAAGACGCTCACACCGCGATCCGGCAGCGACCGCAGCAACTTGCTGAGCTCCACCGTCTCAGATGGATTCAGGCCCGCTGCTGGCTCGTCAAGAAGCAGCAACCTCGGCCTACCAACAAGCGCCCGCCCCACGGCTACGAGGTGCCGCTGCCCATTCGAGAGGTGTTCCGGTCGATCCTCGGCAAACGAATCTAACCCGAGCAACTCGAGAACTTCATCGACTGCGGCATCAACCTTGCGCTTTGGCCACAGCGCATCCGTCACGGTAGAGATCCATGTCGGTGTGGCAGCGGCAACTCTCAAGTTATCTCGCACCGTCAGGTCATCAAAAAGCTCGAGGGACTGAAACGTGCGGGCAAACCCCAGGCGAACTCGGCTCTGAGGTGACAGACGGTCAATCGACCGCCCTAAAAAGCTGATGTAGCTAAAGGAGGGGTTACGTGCGCTCGGAGTGGTGAACCCACTTAGTGCATCAATACATGTGGTCTTGCCCGCACCATTAGGACCAATCAGTCCAACGATTTGACCATCGGCCACGTCAAAGCTGACCGAACTCAGCGCCAACACCCCGCCGTAGCGAACACTCAGATCGCGAACTTGCAAAATCACTTCACTCATGGTCTGGCTCCCCTTCAGCAGGTCCAGCGCCCGCGCCAAGTCCAGAGCCTGCGCCAGGTCCAGAGCCCGCTAACGCAGTCTGCTGCGGTGGCTGGCCGCTCATCCTCAGAGACATTTGCAACCGTTGAGCCCCTTGGCGAACAGCCCCAGTGATGCCGTCTGGTGCAAAAATTGCCATGACAATAAGGCCGAGCCCGCTGATGGCAAACACATAGGTTCCGGCCTTGCCATCAGTGCCACCATTTGCCACCAGCGTGAACAGTCCGGCCTGAGCCAACAATCCTGCGATGAGCGCCCCGCCGATGCTTGCGATTCCACCGAGATAGGTGAGCGCTAGCGCAACGAGCGCTCCGATCACCATGAAGGAGTTTGTAGACAGCGTCGAGGTGGAATAGGCCAGAAGAACACCGGCAAGGCCAGCGATACAGGAGGAAACCGCAAAGGCCCCGATCTTGGATCTGGCCACATTGATTCCCGCGGCAGCAGCAGCTCGTTCATTGGATCGAACTGCTAGCCAACGCAGACCGGTGCGATTTCTACGCAGGTTTGCCACCATGAGACAGCTCACGGTGAGCACACCCAGAACAAGAAACCCGAAAATCGGTCGGAAGTTGTCAGCGCCACGGGCAGAGATGCCGAAGTCCGCTCCGAACAGCACAGGCCTCGGCGCAGACCTGCCCGCGACACCCCCCGAGAACCCCTTGCTCGACAGCACCAACTGCTCAAGGGCGACAGCCATTGCAAGCGTTGCAATCGCCAGGCTCATGCCCCTGACTCGCGCCGCCGGTAGCGCCACAACAACTCCCACCGCAGTGGCCACAAGTGTTGCAACCAGCGCTGCCAACGGGAACGGCAATCCGTCGTTCGCCACGTTGATCACCGTGAAGCCAGCAACACCAGCAAATGCCAGTTGAGCCAGCGAGATTTGCCCCACATAGCCAGTGATCACGACTATCGATAGCGCCAACAACGCGCTGACCATGGTGACAATCAGCGCCTGTCGATGCGGGGCATCAAATCCCAAAAGCGCCACCGATGTGGCTCCAACAAGAAGGAGTGTCCAGAGCGCGACGTGTCGAGGCGTAGGCGAAGACGGCAGCCGCTTATCGACGAGATAGGCCCGATCAGGAAGCGCGTCGCCGCGCCACACCAGTGCAATCAAGACCAGAATGACGGGGACAGCTTGTTGCAGGCCTGTGCGGGGTACCCAGTCTGGGATCCATGAGGTACTGGGTTTCACCGTGTAGCCCAAGATGAGCGATTGCAGCATCCCGATTCCAAGACCGGCGCATGTTGCAATCGTGAACGAACTCAGCCCACCTAACAAAGCCGCTGCTAGAGCGGGTAGCACCAGCAAACTTGTGGTAATCGGATCGAGCCCAGAGATCGGCTCAATCAGAATGACGGCGATTCCGGCGATAACCGTGGCAATCATGGAGTTGATCAGGCCAATCCGATCCGGCGAGATTCCAACCAGCATGGCCCCCTTCTGACTGCCTGCTGCTGCCCTGGTTTGCAGACCAAACTTCGTGTAGCGAAAGAGTGCTGTCAGTGCCACTGTGGCCAGCACCACGAACACGACCAAGAGCAGGCGGTTCGCAGTAACCGCAGTGCCCAAAAAGCGGACAGGTCGTTCAGGCAGGACGCCCATTCGCACGACGGTCGCTGCGCTGCCTGTCGGAAAGTTGAGGCGCACGACCTCTTGCAGATACAGCATCAGTCCAAGCGAGGCAACCACACTGGCGAGCGCCGGGGCTCGACGCAGAGGCCGAAATACCAACCAATAGGTTGCTGCACCAAGAGCAGCCGAGAGAAACACAGCCATGAGTAACGCCGTAAACAAAGTAGGCGTCTCGAGCAGGTGAATTCTTGAGGGAACAAAGATCACAGGCAGGATCAAGTCGCCGTTATCGCGAAACTGGAAATAGGCGAAAGCGACGTACATCCCCATCGCCCCGAATGCGAAGTTGATCACTCCTGTTGCACGGTTCGTGAGGACCAGCCCGAGTGCGAGCGCGGCAACTACTGCACCTCCACCAAGTCCGGCCAGGATGAATCCCGAATACTCGCCAATCACGTTGGTGGGTCAGCCCGTCCCATAGATCTTGCCAACGTCAACCCAGTCGCCAATCTGGTCCAGTTGCCGGTCAGTCATCAGACCCAGCATCTGTTGCGGCGCACACACTGCTGGCAGCCCCTTGAACTGTTTACCGTTGCAGGTATAGGGGTGCCCCATGAAGCTTGAAGCATCGACTTTGCCACGAAGTGCACTTGTCACCGTGTCTGCTGTGATCCCATCTGCGCCAAGCTCACTCAAGACCACATACAGGTTCATAAAGGCCCGAAACGAAACCGTTGCTGCGCCAATTGCATCCAAGCCATTGCCGTATTCGGCAATGACAGCGTTATACAGGCTGGTGTCTGGGTCGGGATTGGTACGACTAATCGGACCTTCGACATTGAAGATTGCACCCTCGGAATCTTCGGTCGGCACCCCATCAATAATCTTTGGCGCAGCACAGGCACCGGTATAAAAGGCCTGGGCCTTCAAACCCACAGTGGCAAGCCCCTCAAAGGCAGCCGTGCATCCCGTATCGGCAGTGAGCAACATGATGGCATCTGGGTTTCCCGCTGCCGCAGCTTGGATTGCAGAGCCCAAGTCGGTCTCTAGAATTGGGTACGGCACCATCTGCACGTTTTCAACCCCCAACTTCTCGAGGGTCTGTTTGCCGTAGTTGGCACCATCGGCCACCGAGCCGAAGTCTCCGTACAGGATTGCCACCGATTTTGCTTTCAACTCAGTCGCGGCATAATCGGCAAAGGCAACCATTGCCCCCCAAGAGCCGCCGCTGAATTGAAACGAGTTTGAAGCAGTCATCGACTGAGTGCTGACAGGAATTCCGCCAATGAAGGGGACTTCGTTCTCCGCGAGCAGGTCGATTCCGTTGCCAAACACGTCAATACCGCCCAGAACTGCCGGCACACCTTCAGTTACAAATTGCTGTGCGCAACTTGTAGACCCCTCGGCCGAGAACTTGGTATTACACACTTCGAGTTCGAGCGGTCGTCCATCGACCCCGCCGAGTTGATTGTTTACAAAGTCAATGGCCGCCTGAACGCTTTGACTTAACTCAGGAAAAGACCCAACCGGCGTGTTCTCCTGGTTGATCATTCCCAATACCAAGGGCTTGCCGGTGGCTTTGGTGACCTGAGTTGGCACTTGAGCAGAAATCGATGAGGCTTCAGCACAATCGATGAGGTCTGAAGTGCTGCACAGGTCGGCCAGCACTGCAGTGGTCTCTGACTTCTCGCCACCGTTGCTGACGCTGCTGCGATCCTCGCTACAGCCAGCAAGGGCTGCCATGGCTACCAAAGATGTGCAGACAAGAGCTACGGATACCACACGGAAAAGACTGCTCGAACCTGGCATTGTTCCCCTTTTCAGCCCCAAATAAACACCGTTTACCAAGAAACGAAAGTTAGCCCGAATGCAGTAGTCGTACAACCTTCTTGAGACAGTTCTTTAACCCTTAGGTTAGTTCTTGAACTGAGTCCTTCTCCCCGTCAGGGCGCTGCTCATCATCAGGAGTCTCGGCTTCTTCCTCGCCCTCAACCTCAGAGGCATCACCAGCTGACTCGACGAGTTCAGTCTTCGAAGATGCACTGTTGGCCAGCAACTGCGCCAAGGCAAGTGGAATCAGCGTGAGTACTGCGATGAGCAACACCACCTTGCCGGTCGGGCGACTCCAAGTCACCAGAACACCAATTGCGATCACCAAGATGACTGCCCGAACTGCCGAGAGATGGGCTGCGACCCAGGTGGGAACCGGGCCAAGATCAACGTTGTTACCAATACCTTCGCCGCCGCGTCCAAGCACTCGGTCCCACAGGCTCCGAATCCACACAGCGACACCGGAGGGTCCAGCGATCCAAGCGGCAATCACCATGACTGCACCAAGCGCAAACAGGGCTCTGAAAGTCTGCAAGACAAATCGCGTAAGGGTGTCGAAGACCGCTGTTGCAGCTGCAGTATTTACGCCCTTCGGCAGGTTCGCAATGTAGCCAGACCGAGCAAACGAGAGTGCCACCAGCGTGATCGTCATGGAAACCACGACCCCGACTCCAACTCGCAGCACGCCTTTTCGACGCACTGGTGCAACAAATATCGCCCCAATAAAGCAGCCAAGCGCAAGAATTCCCATGACCCAAGTGAGCGTGTTGAGCCATTTAATCAAGCTCTGCAGCGAGGCCAACTGCGGTGAGTCAATGAGGGTGAACTTAATGTCGATTTTGTCAGCTGGGATTTTCGAGGAGAGATCCAGACCAAACTTTTTGTCGATTCCATCAAGAATTTGCTGGACGATCGGCTTGAGCGAGAGCACGACCTTGCCATTTTCGGTATCGATCACTTTCCCTTGCTTGCCGGTGAGCAGGGCCACAAGTACGTCGTGTCCGTCCCTGTTGGCAGTAATCCAAATGGCGTCGAACTGCTTGGACTTGAGCGCCTTCGAGGTGACGGTTCCGATCAGACTGTCTGCCCCAGCGGCAATAGGCGCTGCCAAAATCTTGAGATTCTCGGGGAGCTTTTCCTCAACCACGGCTTTGACGTCAAGTTGATCCTCAATAGCGGTGCTAATCCTGGTGGTCAGGGCGTCAATAACTGCTGGGTCGTTCGACAGCGGCGCAACAGTTTCCAAGTAGCGGTCAGTGTTGAGTACTTGGTTGCGGGTCCAGACCGTTAGCGCAGCTAGCGGCAACAGCAATGCTCCTAAGACCACGAGCGAGATGGACAGAACGGCACGACTGCGAAGCGACTTCTTCTCAGATGAAACGGCACTTGCCTCGTCTATTTGATCGTGCAGACGAGCGTTTTCTGCTCGTAACCGGTCGACCTCTTGTTCTGCGGACTCAACACTCGCGATGCCCTTAGCCTCGACTGGAACTGAAGCTTTGCTAGCTATGTCCTCTGTTTTGGTTGAGTCCTCAGAGCTTGCAGTCTTGTCGTCTTCGGTCACGGATGACTCTCCCTAATCGTTTGCAGTTCAACCTCGTGCAGCCGAGATTCGCCCATGTAGTCAAGCCCAGATTCAACCGCCCGTGCGGCACTTTAGAGAATCACCTTTACGCAACCTCGGTCATAGCTGCAGCAAACTGAGCGTTGTACAGCCTTGCATAGGCCCCTTGTGCTGCGAGCAATTGCTCGTGACTCCCCTGTTCAACGATTCGGCCGGCTTCCATAACCAATATGATGTGGGCCTCGCGAATCGTTGAGAGCCGGTGTGCAATCACAAAGCTCGTTCGATTCGACCGCAGAGCGGCCATTGCACTCTGAATCAAAACCTCGGTTCGAGTATCGACCGAACTTGTTGCCTCATCGAGAATCAGAATGGCCGGATCGGCAAGGAATGCGCGAGCAATCGTCATCAACTGCTTCTCACCAGCGCTAATGCGGCCGCCCTCGTCATCGACCACAGTGTCGTACCCATTGGGCAGAGATCGCACAAAGCGGTCAACGTACGTAGCCCTCGCTGCCTCAACGATCTGCTCCTCGGAAGCCTCGAGATTGCCGTAGGCGATGTTTTCACGAATGTTCCCGCCGAACATCCAGGTGTCTTGCAACACCATGCCGATGTTGGAGCGCAACTCAGAGCGCCGGATCTGCGAGATATCGCGACCATCGAGTCGGATCACGCCTTCGTTCAACTCATAGAACCGCATAATCAGGTTGACCAAAGTGGTCTTGCCTGCACCAGTCGGACCAACAATCGCAATCGTCTGCCCAGGCTCGGCCACAAGTGACAGGTTCTGAATCAGAGGGCTCTCGGCGCGATACGAGAAGCTGACATTGTCGAATTCCACTCGCCCCGCAAGGGCAGATACCCCTGACTGATCTGCCCATGACTGCTCTGGCGCTTGCTGCGCCGTCGCTGGCAGTTCGAGCCCAGTCTGAACAGCCTCGGGTTCTTGTTCGGGTGCATCTAGTAACTGGAATACTCGCTCGGCAGAAGCAACTCCAGATTGAAATACATTGGCCATTGAGGCCAACTGCGTGAGCGGTTGAGTGAACTGCCGCGAATACTGAATAAACGCCTGGATCCCGCCGATTGTCATTGCGCCAGAGGTGACTTGTAGGCCGCCAGCTACTGCGATCACAACGTAATTGAGGTTGCCAAAAAACATCATCGCTGGCTGGATAGTTCCCGAGATGAATTGAGCACCGAAGCTTGCCTTGAACAGTTGCTCGTTCTTCTCACTGAAGGACTCTTCAACGTCTTGAGTGCGGCCAAAGACTTTGACCAGCGGGTGCCCCGTGAAGGCTTCTTCTACTTGAGCGTTCAGCGAGCCTGTATGAGTCCATTGCGCAACGAATCGGGACTTAGATTTTCCGGCAATGAGTTTGACCGTATAGAGCGAAACAGGAACGGTAATCAGTGCCACCATCGCTAGGAGTGGTGAAATCGTGAACATCATGATCATCACGCCAAAAATGGTGAGCACCGAGGTCAGCATCTGACTCAGCGTCTGCTGCAGGCTCTGTGCCACATTGTCGATGTCGTTCGTGACGCGGCTGAGCAAATCACCTCTCGGCTGACTATCTACATAACCCAAAGGCAGGCGGTGGAGCTTGTCTTCGACTTCACTGCGCATTCGTTGCATCGTGCGCTGCACAACGCCCGCCAAGACGTAGGCCTGCCCATAGGCCATCAGCCCCGAGGCGATATAGAGCATCAGAACAAAGGCGAGCAGACGGTGCAGCTTGAGGTAGTCAATTCCCTCAGGCCCCATCACCCCGTCGACGATGATGTTGGTTGCGCCGCCAAGCAGCTTTGGCCCGATCACAGAGAGCGTCACGCTGCCAACTGCGAGCAGCAGCACCAGCATCATTCCGCTTCGCTGAGGCTTCAGTTGCGAAAGCAGTCGAGTTGTGGAGCTTTTAAAATCCCTTGGCTTCTCTGCAGGCATGCCTGCACTCGCCCAGCGGTTACTAACTGAGCGGTTGTCAGAGACTGGTGGGCGGATGGACTCGAGTGCATCCTCTGTGGGCACCTCTTGCTCCACCTGCTTGATGACCCTGTCAGCAAGTTCAGCGCCAGCAAGTTCAGCGCCAGCAAGTTCAGCGCCAGCAAGTTCAGCGCCATCGAGCTCAGAGCCACCAACCTCGGAGCCGTCCTCGGTCATGCTGCATCCTCATCGGTCATCTGCGAGGCAAGTATCTGAACATAGGTAGGGCAGTCCGACAGGAGCTGCTCGTGCGTGCCGAGACCCACCTGACGGCCGTCCTCTAAGACCAGAATTTGATCGGCCGTCGCAATCGAAGACACCCGCTGCGCAACCACGATCATGACGGCATCGCGGGTGACGGGGACGAGTGCAGTTCGGAGCTTGGCGTCGGTTGCTAGGTCTAATGCCGAGAAGGAATCATCGAAGAGGAACACACGCGGCTTTCGGATTAACGCTCGAGCGATCGCTAACCGCTGACGCTGCCCGCCCGAGACGTTCGTGCCACCTTGGGTGATCGCTGAATCCAAGCCATCAGGCATCTGCTCAACAAAGGACCGGGCCTGAGCTGTCTCGAGTGCCAGCCACAAATCTGCATCGGTTGCCTCAGGGTCGGCATGTCGCAGGTTGCTCGCAACCGTTCCAGAAAAGAGATAGGGCCTCTGCGGCACAAGTCCGACCTGAGACCAAAGCAACTCCAGGTCTAGATCCACAACATCAACTCCACCCATACGGACGGAGCCCTCGGTGGCATCAAATAGCCTTGGGATCAGATTCATGAGCGTGGTTTTGCCCGAACCAGTGCTGCCAATAATGGCCATGGTGCTCCCCGCCCGAACCGAGAAAGAAATATCGGTCAGAACCGGCAATTCCGCCCCGGGGTATGAGAATCCCACGTTGCTGAACTGCAAGGCGGCCTGTTCCGGCAGGCTCCTGATCGGCGTAACCGGCGCAATGACAGTGGAATCAGTCATGAGCACCTCTTGGATTCGATCGGCGCAGACGGCCGCCCTCGGTGCCATAACTGCAACAAATGTGGCCATCATGACCGACATAAGGATCTGCACCAGGTAACTCAAAAATGCAATCAACTCGCCGATCTGCATCTGATCAGCATCGATGCGATTTGCGCCGAACCAGATCGCAGCAACGCTTGATGTGTTCAGGACAAACAACACTGCAGGAAACATAAATGCCAGCAGTCGACCAGCGCGAAGCGATGTAACCGTGAGGTCTTGGTTTGCCTGACCGAAACGCTCGGCCTCGTATGGTTCACGCACAAAGGCACGAACCACGCGCATGCCGGTGATCTGCTCACGCAGCACCTGGTTCACCCGGTCAATGCGCACCTGCATGACTGCGAACTGCGGCACGAGTCGCACCACGACTAGGCCCACGCTGATGACCAATGCTGGAATACTCACCAGCAGCAGCAGTGACAGCGGACCATCTTCTCGCACCGCCATAATCGTTCCGCCAACGATGGTGATTGGTGCCGTCACGAGCAGGGTGCATGACATCAGCACCAACATCTGCACCTGCTGCACATCGTTGGTAATACGAGTAATCAACGAGGGCGCGCCAAATCCTGCGACCTCTTGAGTAGAGAATCCCATGACCTGATGAAACAGCCCTTTCCGAACGTCACGCCCAAACCCCATCGCTGCCGAGGAGGCGTAGTAAATCGCTCCAATTGCAAAGGCCACCTGAACGCAGGTCAGCAACAACATGAGTCCGCCAACCTTCAGGATGTACTCAGTGTCTCCGGTCAGAATGCCGTTATCGATAATTTTTGCATTCAAGGCCGGCAGGAACAGAGCCGCTGCAGTTTGCACGGACTGCAGGATCACCACTGCCAACAACGGGCGTTTGTATCGAACAAGAAATGTTCGGAGCAGAGAAATCAGCATGCAGCGGGAGTATCTTCTTGCTGGTACTGCTCAAGCAACTCAGTCTCCTGATTATTTTTGGGGAACTTGAAGTAAACCAAGATAAACCCCAAAACGATGGCAACGCTGCCAGCCAAATAGGCCCAGTGCTGGCCTTGAATGAACGAGGTTTTTGCAGCCGCAGTGATCTCTGAAGCGTACTGCGGGTATTGCTCCGCCACCGACTCTGCACTCGCAAAGGACTTTTCTAATTCGGACTGAACTTGGTCGCTGATCTGCTGCTGACTCGATGCTTCGGCGGCTGTGATGTCGGCGGCAAACGCAGATGCATATCCGATCGTGAGCAATGCCCCAAGTATTGACTGCATGATTGCTCCGCCTAGGTCCCGCTGCAGATCTGCGGTACCCGATGCCATGCCCGCGCGATCTACGGGAACTGAACCCGTTAGCGAATGAGATGCAGGAGTTCCTGCAAGTCCCACCCCAATGCCCACAAGGGTGTATGCCAATCCGACTTCCCAGAAAGCGCTGCCCTCATTCCAGAGCAACAGCATGGTTAAGAAGCTCAGCAAGCAGAAGACATAGCCCAACAGAAGGGTAAAGCGTGACCCGTGACGATCGATGAGCTTTGCCGAGCGTGGTGCAACAATGACCATTGCAATTGCGGCTGGCAAGATGGATGCACCAGCGGCGAGAGTTGAGTATCCAAGCACGTTCTGCAAAAACTGCTGTCCGATAAACATCGCCCCCATCAGGGAACCGAACACCACAATTCCGGCCACCGCAGCAACCCAAAAGATTTGGCGGCTCGCTATATGAAGATCGAACAGCGGCACCTTGGCACGGCGCTGACGGATCACGAATCCGACTGCAGCGGCGACCGCCAAGATTGCGAGTCCCGCAGCTAGAGCAGCAGCGTTCGGTACGGCAGCAAAGTTGATTGCCAGGACTAAGGCACCCACCATGACAATGGAGAGCATGCCGCCCAGGTTGTCAACCGGATCAGAGTCTTCATTCACGTGGGCCGGAACAAACTTGAAGGCCAGCCCCAGCGCGACAACTGCCAAGGGCAGAGTCACCAAGAAGACTGAACCCCAGTAGAAGTACTGCAACAAGAACCCGGCGATCAGCGGCCCAAGTGCGGAGAGCGCTCCACCTACACCAGACCACAAAGCAATCGACTTGGTCCGAGCTGGACCGGACCACAGCGCAGTGATCAGTGCGAGCGTGGTCGGAAAGGCCATGCCCGCCGAAAGTCCACCTACTAACCGGGCGAGGAACAACACTTGAATTGTTGGCGCAAGGGCTGCGAGCAAACAAGCCGGGATCGACAGGCTGATCCCCAACATGAGCATCAATTTTCTGCCGTAACGATCACCAAGGGCACCGAGGTAAATCACCGAGGCCGCAAGGCCGAGCGAATACCCGATTGCCACCAGATTGAGCTGCGTCTGAGAGGCATTAAAGGCCTTGCCGATATCGGGCAGAGCCACATTCGCGACAGCAAGGTTCAAGTTGGCTACAGCCGCCACCAAAATCAGCGAAACAAGAACCCATGTGGCTGCTTTAGGGGCAGTCGAAGACTCCGCTGCGTTGCCGCCTGGGGGTGTGGTAATAGCGCTATCCATCTTCGTGCTCAATTCTCTGCGGAGCCAGGGGGCGATCCGAAAGCAGGAGTCTAACGAAGTCATCTGGTGGCATGGGCCTAGCAAGGAGGTATCCCTGCACGTAATCCACCTTGAGATCCATCACGATCTCGAGTTCGGCCTGCGTCTCAACACCTTCTGCCACGCTTCGGCACCCCAGTGCGTGCGTCATCTCGAGTGCCGTTCGCAGAATGATGTAGTCCGCCGAATCACGTTGCTCGGTGAGGAATGACCGGTCGATCTTGAGCGTATTGAGTGGTAGGTCTCGCACTTCGTTAAATGAGGCGTACCCCGAGCCAAAATCATCAACAGCCAACCAGAGGCCCTTTTCACGAAATTGCCTCAAGGCCTCGGCCGCGCGCTCGCGAATCACCGGTAGGACAAGTTCGGGCACCTCAACTAAAAAGGCCCCAGGGTCAACCTGATGCCGCTCAAGTAGGGAAAAGATCCATTCGGCAAGATCCGGTCGAGCAAGCGATGTATCCGACAGGTTCACACCGATGACCGGCAGACCACGTGGGCATCTGCCGACTAGCGAGCCGAGCAGTTCTATGACGGGTTCAACCACAGCAGCATCGACGGCGCTTGACAGCCCAGCGCTGACCGCCACCTCGATCCACTTCGCGGCAGGGACCAAGCTGCCATTGTCATCCCTCAGTCGGGCCAAGGCCTCAGCGCCGCTGATCTGGCCCGTGTAGGGGTCAACCACCGGTTGCAGTGCGTACTCGATTCGGCCAGCACTTAGCGCAGCGCGCAACACGCCTTCTAGTCGCTTCTGTTCACTGCGAACAGCCCGCAGACTCGCATCGCAGTGGAGAATCTGATCGCGACCTGTGCCCTTTGCCAACCGCAGCACTGCGTTGGCCTCGTCGAGGAGTTCTTCTACTGTCTGGCCGACCTCTGGATCGAACTCCGCAACACCCACGCTGGCAGTCACTAGAACATGCAAGGTTGCGAGCGCCGTGCGCTGAACCGAAGCCCTGAATCCAGCGGCCAACCGATCGAACTCGGCCCGATTGCTGCACTGAACTGCCAGAGCAAATTCATCCCCACCGATTCTCCCTAGGTGAATGCTGGTAGTTCCACCTGCGCTCAGGGATGCTTCAGTATTGGTGTCGAGTTGAGCAGTGTTGGTGCCGAGTTGAGCAGTGTTGGTGCCGAATTGAGCAAGGTCGGCGCTGATCTGGGCAAGGAAGCGGTCCGCTTCACCATGACCGTGGCGCTCATTGATGGACTTGAACCGATCGATATCGCAAAAAAGCACCCCGAACAATGAACTCCCGCCCGGCTGCTCGCCCGACTGCTGAACGGTGGCTTCTAGCAGGGACTCTGCTGCTTGAATGAAGGTTGATCGTTTGAGCAAGCCGGTCAGGTCATCGCGGGTGGAACGCCGGTACAGCTCCTCCTGCATCTGATGCAGTTCAGTTACCTCCCTGAGCAACATGATGATCCCGGGCGTCCCATCTTCTCGATACTTGACGCGGCGGCCATCAAAGGAGATCACTCGAGACACGCCGTCTCTGCCAACGATTGTGGCCACCTGCGAGGAGACTCCAGCATCCTCGAGATAGCGAAGGGCAGGGTGCAAGTTCGCATCCACGGAGTCCTCGGGGTGGCCCTGCACTTGAACTCTGAGGTCTTGAATTCGGCCAGAGAGTTCCTCCCCTTCGTAGCCATGTTGCACCGATGCCGCTGCATTGGATTCATGAATCTCGCCGTCGGGATCGCAGCGCAGGATTCCGATACCGATGTCATCGGCAACTTGGCGGACACCAAGTCCAAGTTGCCGGCGAGCCACCAGCAAAAAGTGCGTGCCGTCTGGGCGGTTCAGCCTTCGACCAACCACTTCTACGACCACGGAGTAGCCGTCTGAATGCAGAAGCCGAAGCTCGGGGCGATATGTTTCTTGGCCATCCTCGAAGCGCTTCATGTTTGCCATGACGCGCTCCTGATCCTCGTTGTGAATCAGTTCAATCGCTGACCGGCCTAGCAGCTCCTGTGAGGCGAGGCCGAGGAATGCCTCAGCATCTCCCCCGATAGCCTCAATGAGAAGATCCGGATCTAAACAAACCACTAGGTCGGGAGCGTTCACTAGGAGCTCCGAAGCCACAAGGTCGCAGCCTTGACGCACCGCCCATGTTCCTTGGCGCTGAGGAGGCTTCACCAGGTACGTGCCCGTGCAATAGAGCACCGGTGCCCTCGCCAAGAACTTGCCATCTGAAGAAACTACCCTGTCTCCGAGGCGCGCAACGGTGTCATGACGGCATAGCTTGTACTTAACTCAGGTCTACCAAGCAGAGGATGCATAGCAATGTCCAACCTATGGGGTCAGTTCAGCCAATTGTCGCCGATCGAACAGCAGCGGTTACCAGTCATCGTGAGCGGTGAGGGTTGCTACGTCTTTGACCAGTCCGGCAAGCGCTATCTAGACGGTCTATCTGGATTGTTTACCGTTCAGGTGGGACACGGGCGCAAGGAACTAGCAGAGGCTGCCGCCAAGCAGGCAGAGAAACTTGCTTACTTTCCGATTTGGTCTTACGGAACAGAACCAGCCCTTGAACTGGCCGCAGAATTAGCATCCTTATCCTCAGGCGACCTGAACCGAGTCTTCTTTACCACTGGCGGCAGTGAGGCTGTGGAGTCAGCTTGGAAGCTTGCGCGGCAGTACTTCGCCCAAATTGGTCAGCCATCCCGAACCAAAATCATCTCTCGCTATCTCTCGTACCACGGGACCACCATGGGTGCCCTGTCGATTACCGGTCTCCCCGCAATCAAGAACGTGTTTGAGCCCCTCGTTCCAGGCGCTGTCAAAGTCCGCAACACAAACAGCTTCCGCGATCCGGATGCAGCCGACATGGAGGCGTTCGCACTGCGTTGCGCTGATGACATCGCGACGAGAATTGAGATGGAAGGACCATCCACTGTCGCGGCAGTGATCTTGGAGCCCGTGCAAAACACAGGAGGAGCACTCGTTCCACCCCCTGGGTACTTCGCACGAGTCCGGGAAATCTGCGACCACTACGGAGTTTTGTTGATCTCGGACGAAGTGATCTGCGCATTTGGTCGGCTGGGACACTGGTTTGGCTCGCAGCGCTATGAGTATCAGCCCGACATCATCACCTTTGCCAAGGGCGTGACCTCGGGCTACTCCCCGCTCGGAGGGATGATGATTAGTGAGGCCCTCGCAGAGCCATTCCTAAGCGAGGACGACATGTTCCTGCACGGTGTGACCTTTGGAGGCCACCCTGTATCTTCTGCCGTGGCACTTGCCAATATTGAACTCATGAAGCGCGAGAACCTGCTGCAGAATGTGCTGGATAACGAGGCGGGCCTAACTGCGCACTTGCGTCGCCTCGAGGATCTTCCAATCGTGGGTGATGTTCGCGGTGAGGGCTACCTACAAGTCGTTGAACTGGTGCGAGACCCAGTTACCCTCGAGACGTTCTCCCCAGAGGAATGCAAGTGGCTCCTCAAGGGTTTGATCTCGAATCGCCTGTTTGAAGAAGGCCTGATGTGTAGAACCGATGACCGAGCCGAACCTCTCATCGTCTTGTCACCGCCACTGATTGCCGGCGAACGCGAATTCGCTCTCATCGAGTCGGTGCTCCGCAAAGTGCTCACCGAAGCTTGGGATGCCCTGCAGTCAAGGCCTGCTTAAGGCTTCTCTAGCCCGACTCAGACAACAGAGGGCTACAGATCTTCCGGCTCTGGCGCTGCGTCGAGCTGCTGCTCGTGCGGCGGGTCGTACTGGTGGATCAACCGTTTGAGTTGAGCCTCGATGCCGTCAAGACGGCCGTGCAGGCCCTCAAGATCACTCGTAGGCAGAATGGTTCCCACCGCTACTGCTTCGGGCTCAAGGGTCTCAGAACGTGACCCCCTCGTTCGATCGTCCACTTGCTGGCTGAAACTCCACGAAACCTGTGCAGTAATAACAGCGAGAGTCAGAATGCCGATACACATGACACATGCTGCGGCTATCTGACCCGGGGCAGTTACGGGATACAGGTCTCCGTAGCCGACGGTGGTGACCGTGACGATTGCCCACCAAGCAGCGTCACCAAGACTGGTGATATTCGCTCCAGCGGAATCCCGCTCATAGAAGTAGACGAGGAGCGCACCATTGACGAGGAGCACAAAGTCGGCGGCAAGAAACTTTGCTAAATGCCCACGCCGAAAGAGCGAGGTGACAAGTCGAATGCTGAACAGGACTCGTATCGGGGGAAAGCCGATTGCAAGCAATCCAATGGGGTGCGCCCAGACATACGTCCAAGGCTGCGGGGCCAAACGAGCCCGACGGAACATATCCACTGCGAACACGAATGAGACTGCCAACTTGGTCAGAAGCGAAGCCATCAACGCTTTCGTGTCCGTCCCGAAACTGCTAAACGGAATCAAGACAATCCACAAGGTGAGCAACGCAACAAAATCAAGTTTTGATTCACTGCGAAGTATGTAGGCCTCGAGTTCAGGCGAGGTGTTTTGCGCTATCGGGAGGTGCGGTTTACTCACCCGTCTATGTTCCTTCGCCAGCGGACTGCTGAGGTGGACCCTGAACCAGCAACTCAGAGATAGCTGTGTCGCTGTAGCCACCGAAGAGCGACCCAACCCCAAATCGGCGGCAAGTAGAACGTGACGAGCCGAAACAGCAGGGCTGTGGCCGAGGCGGTGGTGGTATCGATGCCAGCAGCAATCAAGCCAGTCATCAGGGCCGCTTCCATAACGCCGATTCCTCCAGGAACGGGCATCAGGCCGCCAAAGAGCGCTGCCGAAACGTAGATCACCAGCAAGGTGGCCAAGTTGAGGCTTCCGCCAAAGGCCCGGAGACAAATTCCGAGTGTGAGCGCAAACAGAATTTGGTTTCCAAGGTTGCCACCAAAAATCTGTAGCAAGTTCGATAGGGAACGCAGCGAGCGAAACGTCTGCTTGGCCTCGCTCAGCATTGGCCGTACTCGGTTCAAAAATCGGTTTCGGGTTGACGGAAGCGCCGCAGCGACCAAGGCCAGAAGGAGGATGACTGCTCCTGCCACAATGAGGAGCAGTGTTAGGTCATCAGAGCCACCTGCAGTTGGGTCCTTCCATGTCAGGTCTACTCGCCCGAGCCCAAAAACCAAGGTGAGCAGGAGCAACGAGATTTGCACCAGAAATCCACTGAAACCATCGATGGCAGCGATGGACACTGCAGATGCCGCAGGGATGCCCTGTCGTTGAAAGAAACGGATGTCGAGCGCAAGACGGCCCGCAGTTGACGGCACCGCGAGTGCCATAAATCCAATTGATAGCTGCAAGAGCGCAACCGGACCGTAGGCAATAGGTCGCGGGCAAGCACCTCGCGTGGCCACGGCCTGAGTAAAGAATGGGGTCTGACCAACAACGAGTGCTGCTAGGGCGACCGTGACTGAAGCAGACCCCAGCGCCGCTATCAGGTCGGGAATACTGACCGCACCCAGCGTCACGATGAGCGCTCCGGCCACAAGCAGCAACAGGACCAGCATGACAAGTGATTGCAAAGAAACTCTTCTGAGTTGAGCAATCTCGGGAACTTCAACCCCTTCAACTGCAGCTAGGGCCGAGCGCACGGCCTCGATTCCAAGGCCCGAGGATTTAAGGTCCTCACGCAATGGCTTGCCTAAAGCTGATGGCTGCAGATAGGCCAGCAGATCCTGCACATCTTGGGAATCGAGTTGCTCTGCCGCAATGACCGTTGCGCGTTCAATGCCGACAAGAATCGCTGTGACCACCATGGTCTGAGCTAGGTCTGTCAGTTGCTGATCACGCGAGGCAGTGCTCGTGACGGTGGACAAGTCAGTCAGCAGGAATTCTTGGTCAACCAGAGCAAAGCTGTCGAGATCGAGAGCACCGTGTACTAGATCGATCTGATGCAGTGAGCG
>CAMDAT010000008.1 GCA_945888825.1 Bifidobacterium breve
GGGCTTCAAGACGAACCGCTTTCTTTGGATGCAGAGATCGACTGGGTCACGAAACACAATCTGATTGAGGCCTACTCCGCTCGACATTCTCTAAAAATCGACGACCCGCGAATCGCTCTGTTGGATTTGCAGTACCACGACATCAACCGATCTCGCTCAGTCTTTTACAAGCTGCAAGATGCTGGACGAGTGGAACGAATCGTCAGCGATGGGGCAATTGCAGAGGCCATGGAAACTCCTCCTCAGACCACTCGGGCCAAGCTTCGAGGCGAGTTCATTCGCAAGGCTAAGGAGCGTAAACGTGATTACACCGTTGATTGGGTGCACCTCAAACTCAATGATCAGGCGCAAAGAACAGTCCTATGTAAAGACCCGTTCCTTTCTGAAGATGAGCGAGTAGAGCGACTCATCGAATCTCTCTGAGTTCTTGACTGGCGTACTCTGACTAACTTCAAAGGAGAGAGGCCGAGGCGTTCTCAGTCAGATCGGTCAGCGAGGGGGATTCTATGAAGGTGCTCGGAGGAGTTGAGACACTCACAGTTACAGGGGCCGAGGTGGGAGCCCATCTGCAGGTACGTGACTCACAGGGGCAGTTACTTGTCACGCTTGTTGCAGACCATGCGGGGAATGCCCATCTGGCATATGTGCCAGCGGAGCCTATTGTCCTTCGCAGCCAGCAGGATCTTGCAGAGGCGCTCTCGGAGGGCGAAGTCCTAGCCGCGGGCGAGTACACGGTTGCCGATCTGGCCGTTCACGTACTTGCGGTTGATGACCATGCTGACCCTTCGCTCTATGAGCAGACTCTGTCTCCAGGGTTTGGCTATCTACGCGTCCGTGACGGGGTGGACCTCTCAATCCTGGTCAGCTTTCCAGATGAGAACCTGTATGGCCCTGCTCCTTACCCCACCGTTATCGAATACTCGGGCTACGGGCCCTCGAACCCTGATGCGCCTCAGCCCGGAACGCTTATCGCGAATCTCATGGGCTTTGCCGTAGTTGGAGTCAATATGCGCGGGACCGGGTGCTCTGGGGGAGTCTTTGACATCTTTAGCCCAGCCCAAGCAGCTGACGGCTACGACGCAATCGAAACGGTTGCCCGTCAGCCCTGGGTCCTGCACAACCATGTGGGCATGGTTGGTCTGAGCTATCCCGGGATTAGCCAGCTGTACGTTGCGGCTACACGACCGCCGAGCCTGGCTGCGATTACGCCGTTATCGGTCATTGACGACCTGTGGCGTCAGCAATGGCCTGGGGGGATTTATAACGCGGGTTTCACTCGCGCCTGGCTCGTTGCGAGAGATAAAGAGAGTGCTGCAGGTGGGATGACCTGGGATCAAGAGCGCATCGATGCAGGGGACGAGGTCGCGAAACAGAATCAGATGATCCGCACCCAAAATTTTGATTTCGAACAATTCGGTCGAGCCATCGAGAACTTTCGGCCCACGATGGGTGCCCGTCGCGCTGCTTCGCTAGTTGATCAGATTGAAGTGCCGGTATACCTCACAGGTGCTTGGCAGGACGAGCAAACCGGAAGCAGGTTTGCCCTAATGCTTGAATCTTTTGAGTCAAGCCCCTCGCAGCGGTTCAACCTGTTTAACGGTCACCACCCAGATGGCTATAGCCCGATGGTGATTTTGCGGTGGTTCGAGTTTCTGTCCTTTCACGTCGCACGACGAGTTCCAGTTGTGCCCGAGTTGATTCGGAGCTTCGCACCACTTCAGTTTGCTCAGGTTTTTGGTTACGACGCCGAGTTAGAGGGCGATCGTTTTGGGTATCTCGCAGATGATTTTGAGGCTGCATTCGCAGAGTATCTAGCCGAGCCTCGGGTCAGAATCCTGTTCGAAAGCGGCGCAGGCCATGAGGTCACGGGAGCTACGGCACATCGCTATGAAGTGCAGACTGACTCCTTCCCCCCGAAAGAGGTGGAGGCTCGGCGCTGGTTCTTTGGTGAGGGGGCAACACTGCTTGAGTCGGCCCCCAATGGCAGCGGAACTGATTCGTATTCGGATGACCCCGCTGCAGGTGAACTGGCTTATTCGATGGAACTGCTGAGTGATTTGGATCAGTTCACTCGACCTACGGTGATCATTGACTGGACACGCTTTGGTGATTCACAACGGGTGGCCTATCAGACTGCTCCGTTGACGGAGTCTGTGTTGATTGCTGGGTCAGGTCATGTTGAGCTCTGGATGTGTTCGGGGAGTACCGATACGGCTGTGCAGGTGACCCTGACCGAGGTCCGCCCTGATGGCATGGAGCAGCGTTTGCAATGTGGTTGGCACCGCCCGATTCATGGGGTAGAGGACCCAGATCATTCCGATGGGCTGCGAGTGGATTACACCTTTCTCGAAAGCGACAGAGAAGAGCTTGTCCTCGGGGAGTGGAAGAGGTTTCGGATTCCTATTCATCCGCTCACGCATCTGCTCCGTGTGAGCTCTTGTTTGAGAGTGGCCGTGTCCACGCCGGGTCGCGATCACCCGTTCTGGTGCTTCGAGAACCCAATTGTCGAGGGTGCCACGCACCTAGTCGGGCGTTCTGCTGATCACCCGTCCTCGCTGGTGTTGCCAATCTGGAGCCTTGAACTCGATCACCCAGATGATTACCCTCCGGCCGGTTCGCTTCGAGGCCAGCCCTGCCGACCGGCTCAGGGAATTCAGAATGTCTCGGTGAGCTAATGCCAAGCTTTCGCCGCGCAACGGTGACAGAGATTCTGCAGGAACGACCGGGGCTTCAACGCTTAGCGGTTCAGATGCAAGATGGCCTGTCGGCTCGGGCTTATGGGCTCACTGCGCTGACTGGTGAGTGCGCCTTGGGTGATCAGGTCATCTTGAATACGACAGCAGTGGATTTGCAGCTCGGAACTGGTGGTTGGCATGTGGTTCATTGGAACCTCTCCGTAGAGGAGTTCATTTCGCGTGGTCCTGACCACATCATGAAGCTTCGCTATAGCAGCCTGCAGTTCGATGCTGGCACGGATGAATTGACCCATCCCGAATGTGACCTGCCTCTAGCTGCTACTCCGGTGGTTGTTTGTTCTGTTCACAGTCAAGTAGCAGCAGTGGCAGCAGCCTTTGCTCACCTTGCTCCAGAAAAAAGGTTGGTCTATGTGATGACTGATGGTGCGTCGCTTCCCCTAGTTATCTCAGATTTGATCTGGGACCTACAGACTCGCCAGCTCATTGCCGGAACAGTGACTGCGGGCCACGCCTTTGGAGGAGATCTTGAGGCAGTGAGTGTGCCCTCGGCTCTAGGCCTAGCTGTGCACACCCTCGGTGCAGATGCTGTTGTGGTCTGCATGGGCCCCGGCGTGGTTGGAACTGGAACTGCACTTGGTACTACTGCTGTCGAGGTGGCATCCATTCTCGACACAGTCTCAGCTCTTGGAGGAACACCCATTTTGTGTGTGCGTGCCTCGAGCGGCGACCCGCGCCCAAGGCACCGAGGTCTGTCGCATCACACAGTCACGATAGCGAGCCTGACGCAGTGCTCGCCTTGGGTTGCGGGCACACCTGCTACTGCTTCGGACCTTTCAGGTGTTCGTATCTCTGATGGCTCGGCTGTGCTCGATGCAGCGGAGATCATGGAATCGGCGGGACTCAAGACCACCACTATGGGTCGGACGGTGAGTGAGGATCTGATCTTCTTCGAGAACGCTGTGGCGGCAGGGGCCCTGGCAGCAGAAATGCTGGCAGCACAGATGTTGGCAGCAGAGATGATGCCGGGAGATGCGCACTCGGCCGTTCCTCCTACCCAATAGGATCAGGACGTGGCAAGGGTAGAGCGACTCCTCAATCTGGTGGCGGCATTAATCGATACCACAACTCCGCTCACGGCGGAACAAATCCGCATTCGAGTTCCCGGCTATCCGAACGCTGAATCTGGCCAGTCTGATGCTGCATTTCACCGGGCTTTTGAGCGAGACAAGGAGTCGCTTCGAGAGGTTGGGATACCAATCGAGACGGTCGAGGTTCACCACTTCGAACAGCCCCGTGCTGCGTACACCATCATTCGCGACAGCTATGAGTTGCCTGATCTCGGTCTTGAACTCGATGAACTAGCAGCGCTTCACTTAGCAGCAACCATGATCCAAGCTGAGGGGCTTGATCCTGAGGATCTTGAAGAGGGTCTTCGAAAGCTCGGTGGCCTTGCTTCGACTGCGGCGGCCAGCGCCGCCCCAGTGGGTGCCGTTCCCATGCCTCCACAACTCTTGACGCTGTTCGCGTGCACCTTGGAGCGGCGTGTGGCCAGCTTTGAGTACGAAGGCGCCCCCCGACAGGTGCAGCCATATCGTCTCGAGTACCGCCGCGGGCATTGGTATATGACTGGCTTCGACTTAGATAGGGAAGCGCAGCGAAGCTTTCGACTTGACAGGCTGACAGGCCAGGTTGATTCCGGTGCTGCGGATTCCTATGCGGTGCCCGATGTGATCGAAGGCGTGCTTCTTCGGCAGTGGGAGATCGGTACTGGTGAAATCACCCTAGCCAGAGTGCTGGTTGACTCCGAGATTGCACCTGCAGTGCTTGCAGAAGATCCAGATTTGAGGGTTGCTGAAACCCGACCGGACGGGTCGCTCGTGTTGGAACTAGATGTTCGAAATCCGGGTGGCTTGCGGAGTTTCATGATGAACTTTCTGGACCGCGCCGAGATCTTGTCGCCTGAAGAGTTCCGTCAAGATCTCGTAACTTGGCTGAGCAGCTTTGTCTCCACTCAGGCTGAGAGGCCAGCGTGAGTCGCATTACAGCGCCAGATCGGGTGCAGCGTATCTTGGCCGTCATTCCGTGGATTGTTCAGAATCCGGGAACTCCTCTGACGGAGATCGCTGAACGATTCGGACTTCGCAAAGAGGATCTGCGCAAAGACTTGGAGCTTGTGTTCTATGGGGTTGGGCTCTATCCCTTTACCCCAGACGTACTCGTCGAGGTGAGTTTCGAGAATGACTGTGTGACCGTCAACTTGGCTGAATATTTTCACCGCCCAGTTCGTCTGACGCACGAAGAGGCACTCACCTTGCTAGCAGGTGGCCGTGCTGTTCTGGGTCGAGATGGTTCCGATCCCGAGGGGGTCTTGCGTAGCGCAGTTCAAAAATTGTCGGCTGTTCTCGGTGAGGGGGAAGTGTCTGCTGTCGAAGTCGCTCTGGGACCAGCGGATCCGGGGATTCTCCAGGTTCTGCAGCAGGCAGCCGAGGCGAATTCGGTTCTTGCTCTGAGCTATTTCAGTTACGGCCGTGACCAGGCCACCGACCGAGAGGTTGATCCGTACAGCGTTCTCAGTCGAGAAGGTCATTGGTACCTGCTTGCCTACTGTCACCTGATGGATGCCGAGCGTCTCTTTCGAGTGGATAGGGTCCAAAAGGCTCAGTTGACTGGTGATTCATTCGAGCCGCCAGATTCGATAAGCCAAGTTGGGGCCACGCTGTCTGGAACCTCGCGCTCTGTTGAGTTGATGGGTCCCGAGTCGATTTCTTGGGTAGCCGACGCCTACCCGTATGACGTCTTTGAACAGAATCCGGACGGCACCGTGCGCCTAGTCCTGCCAGTTACTGCTACCCCTTGGCTCGAACGATTGTTGTTGCGCCTCGACCCGTCAACCGTGGCCACTGATGGTCTTTCGGGGGAGTCGCTGAACCGGGTCCGTTCTGCAGCAGCGCAAAGAATTCTGAATCGCTATCTCCCCACATGACACTGCTGGCCTGAAGATGTCATTCCTCAGCTCTGGCTGCTCTGAGACAAGGCTGTGGCCTGTAGCCTGCTGCGGGTGACAGATCAACCGCTTGACTCCACGCCCGAGTCACCTACTGCTGCAGCTAGCGACCCAAGTTTGCAATCCACAGAAACACCAGTCGCCGCAGTGGACATGCAGCCCGGATCGGCAGTTAATCGCAAGAGCATCGCCCGGCGCCAGCGTGCGGCATCTCTGCGCAATCTTCTCGAGTGGGTTGCAGTCATTGTCGGTGCTGTGCTCGTAGCAGTGCTGATTAAGACCTTCCTAGTTCAGGCCTTTCGCATTCCCTCTGAATCCATGGTCCCCACGCTCGAAATTGGGGATCGTGTACTGGTGAACAAGCTGAGTTACCAGGCGCATGACATCAACCGCGGAGATGTCGTGGTGTTTACTCGCCCCCCAGGATTGCCCGCCGGGCCGGGTGAGCCAGAGGACCTGATTAAGAGGGTCATCGGGGTACCCGGCGACACTGTTCAAGCCAAAGACGGTTCGATGTATGTCAATGGCAAGCTACTTGAGGAGCCGTATTTGCCTCCCGGGACCTCTACAGTCAACCTTGATAAGCCCGTGACGCTCCAAGAAGGCCAGGCATGGGTAATGGGAGATAATCGCAACAACTCTCAAGACAGCCGCGTATTTGGGCCGATCGAAACCAGCACAGTTATTGGTCGTGCATTTACCATCATGTGGCCGCCTGGCAGGATTGCCTCGCTGTAACTAATCGCTGTCTTGTGACGCCAAGTCGACCATGCGGTCAACGTGGTCACTGAACACCCCGTCAATACCCATCTGCAAGAGGGCGCCGATTGTCCGCTCGTACTGTGCGTCCCAGCCGAGTGTGAACCGGGTAAACCTGTGAAACAACGTGACCTGCCCAGCGCTCCATTCGCTGTGATGCAGATTTACAGCATCTATTCCAGCCTGGCGAAGTTGGGCTGCATGACGCTCTGCACCAAACTTCATGGCAGTGAGTCGCGTGGAATGTACTAACCGTGCAGGTCGGCTGAGTTCCCGCCATGATTCCAACAACTCCAAGTCAGGGTGACATAGCCAGAGCTGTTCGCAGGCTCCAAATGACCGAGCAACCCGCAGGACTTCTTGCGTTGCGTTTGGATCCTTGATGTCTAGGGAGAGCGCATACTCGTGACCGCACTCCTCATACAGTTCCGCCAGTGACGGAATATGCGGAGGTAGCTCCTGGCTATTTACAGATGAGATCGGTTTGCGCCGAAATGTGCCACCAACCACGCCGTCGTGGTCGAGCACAGCGACACCGTCAGCAGTAATCCAGACGTCGCTCTCTAGGCCGGTTGCGCCAAGTCGTAATCCGAGTGTGAAGGCCTCAAGGGTGTTGTCCGGAGCGTGAGCCCGGGCACCACGATGGGCAAAAAGCACGGCTTCTGCCTCAAGAGTAGGAAATTCAGGGTTCATCAGGATGAATATTGCCACTGAATGCAACGAATTAGGGCCACCTAGGTGCCCACAGCACGGGTATCCGAGCCAAACAGGCCGTAACAGAGTAAAAAATTGAAAAGGTTGAGGGGAAAGTTCAACCCTGCCCCATATGCGGCCGATAGTAATCAGGTACGTGACACAAGGAGACACTGATGGCACTGATTCGAGCAACCTGTAGCGACTGCGGCGACGTGGAACTGCGTTCCCGAGACCTTCGGGTTCGTACCTGCATCGACACATCCGAGGCTACTTACTTGTTCCGCTGCCCCGTCTGTCGAATGATCGAAGTTCGTGCGGCAGAAGACCACGTCGTTGACGTGTTGCTCGCCGCTGGAGTGCATTCAGAGGACTGGCTCTTGCCCGCAGAACTACACGAAGTACATCACGGAGAATCAATCGATCACGATGATGTTCTGGACTTTCATCACCTGCTGAGTACCCCCGACTGGTACACCACCTTGACCACCATGACAGACCGATAATCGATTTTGCTCTCCGGGGCGTCCCGCTGCTTCGTGCCGGGACGTCCCGCTGTATTTTTGGCAGGGGTTCAGGGGTGATTTCTGAAGGTTCCGATCTTGCGGGTTTCGCAGGGTATCTTTTCTAGGTGTTCGCTGTAGCTGTAACCCTTGCTGTACTCCTTGCCTCTATGGCGCTGATCTATCTGGCAATTCAGAAACTGTCTCAAGCCGGCGAGGAACTGCAAGTTCAACAGTTTGCTCCTGCGGTGCAAGTAGCCGAAGAGTTACGGCAAGCCTCAGATGAGTTGAGTTCCAAGGTGGATGAACGGACCAAGGGGTAGCGCGCAGCAATGTTCAATGTGACAGGCGGCGAGTTGATCATCATTTTGGCGGTCGCTCTTGTCGTTCTTGGCCCAGAGCGCATTCCCGAGGTTGCCCGCAGCGCCGGTCGCATGATTAACAAGATCAAAACGATGACCGAGGGCTTCAGCAGCGGCGTATCAGACGTGATGGACGACCCGGCGATGAAGCCATTTAAGGAACTCACTGAACTTGCAGCGAATCCTCGGCAGAAGTTGGCTGAATACGCTCTCGAGGCCGAAGCTGAGGAGCGAGCTAAGAAAGAGGCTGCACGTCAAGCAGCAGATGAACCAGTCGCTACTGAGTTAGTCGAGCCAGAGCCAGAAGCTGAGGTCGACCCAGAGCAACTCTCCGAGCCAGAGACTGAAGCTGAAGTCGACCTAGAGCAGCTCGCCGAGCCCGAGACAGAGCTAGAGCTAGAGCTAGAGGCCGAGCCAGAAATAGTGGCAGTTGCCGAGCCAGAGATTGAGACCCAGACAGTTACGGTGCAGGACCCATGAGTAGACCGTCATGGCTCAAAGGAGCTGAACGCGAGGGGGGCGATATGACCCTGAGTGATCACCTGCGCGAGTTTCGCTACCGCTTGGTGATCTGCGTAGTTGCTGTGCTTGTAGCGATGCTGCCGGCCTGGTTCGCTTATAACTGGTTGCTAGACATTCTCAACGCCCCCTACTGCAACGCACTTCGCGGCGTGGATCCAGGATCGGATTGCAAGTTTCTGGTCACGAACTTGCTTGACCCGTTTTCCCTGAGACTAAAAGTCGCCGGATATGGCGGGCTCTTCTTAGCTTTGCCCATCATTCTCTGGCAGTTGTGGCGGTTCATTGCACCTGGGCTGTACAAAAAGGAACGACGCTATGCACTCGCATTTGTGCTGTCCTCGTTCTTCTTGTTCACAGCTGGTGCAATCGTGGCCTACTTCACCCTGAGCCAGGCCGTGAACTTTCTCGTTCGGATTGGCGGACCCGAGATCGATATTCGATCGGGGCCGGTTGAGTTTGTCCGACTCTCGCTTTTTATGATGCTGGCATTCGGAGTTGGCTTTTTGTTCCCAGTGGTGCTGGTTGCTCTGCAGATGATTGGAGTGGTCACTCCGCAGCAACTCTCATCTTGGCGACGACAGACTGTTCTGATCATTGTGATCCTTGCTGCAGCGATCACTCCCAGCGGTGACCCCGTTTCTTTGGCGGCGCTAGCAGTTCCGATGTACATCTTCTATGAGATTGCAGTGGTGATCGGGCGGTTGCTCGTGCGCAAGAAGAACAAGGGCGAGGAATCCTCATCCACGGAGCCGAACGAGGCGGCAGTCTGAAACCCAGATTCGACCACGAATTCGCTCTTGACCCGTTCCAGAGCGAAGCAATAGCGGCGTTGGAACGCGGACAGAACGTGCTTGTTGCTGCCCCGACAGGTTCCGGAAAAACGGTAGTAGCCGAACACGCTGTCTCTCTGGCGCTGAAATCCGGGGGAAAGTGTTTTTACACTGCGCCGATTAAGGCGCTGTCGAATCAAAAATACAACGATCTCTGCGCCGTGTTAGGGGCAGATCAGGTCGGTCTTTTGACGGGTGACCGGGCGATCAATAGCGGTGCCGCTGTGGTCGTGATGACTACCGAGGTACTGCGCAATATGGTCTACGCGGGGTCGTCAACTCTGGATGAGCTTGAGTGGGTGGTGCTCGATGAGGTCCACTTTTTGGCGGATGCGTACCGAGGTCCAGTCTGGGAAGAGGTGCTGATTCACACACCGAGCAAGGTGCGGTTTGTGTGTTTGTCCGCGACAGTGTCGAACGCCGAAGAATTAGGTGACTGGGTGACAGCTCTCCGCGGCCCAACCCAAACCGTTGTTGAACATCGTCGGCCCATCGAGTTGGACCCATTGCTCTTTGTCGGAGATCGCACAGCCGAGAGGGAGCATCTTCTGCCTTTGATCGTCAACGGGGTTACGAATCCCGAAGGCCACCGCTTTGACGCGGAGCAACAGCGTCCAAGTTCGCCGCAGCACCGCAAGCAGCGAGCAAGGTTTTATACGCCGCGAAGGGTCGAGACGATAGAACGACTCACCGCGGAAAGCCTGCTGCCAGTCATCTACTTCATCTTTAGTCGCAAGGGTTGCGACGAGGCCGTCCGGCAGTGTTTCGAGGCTGGAGTGCGGGTAACTCAACCCGAAGACCGAGTCCGTATACGGCAACTCGCAGAGGCGAGGACGGCGAGTTTGAGCGATGCGGATCTTGACGTGCTCGGCTATGACCTGTGGCTTGAAGGCCTTGAACACGGCATAGCAGCCCATCACGCTGGAATGATCCCGTCGTTTCGAGAGGCAGTAGAGGATTGCTTTGTTGAAGGACTCGTCAGGGTTGTGTTTGCGACCGAGACTCTGGCACTAGGTATCAATATGCCGGCGCGTACAGTCGTGATTGAGCGGCTCAGCAAATTCAACGGCGAAGGCCACGAGTTCTTGACGCCCGGGCAGTTCACACAACTCACTGGCCGTGCGGGCAGACGTGGAATCGACGACCAAGGGTCAGCTGTGGTGCTGTGGTCGCCCTTCTGCACATTCGCCCAGGTCGCCACTCTGGCAGCAAGTCGGGAGTTTCCCCTGGTCTCGTCGTTCCGGCCCACTTACAACATGGCCGCCAATCTAATTGAGCGTTATGAAGAGGCTCCGGCGATGGAAGTGCTCACTCGTTCCTTCGCTCAATTCCAGACTGACCGAGCAGTAGTCCTGCTGTCTGCGCGAGTTCATACACTCGAGGCAGAGATCAGCGCCTACCGCGCGGTAGAAGTCAGCACCAGCGAAATGGTGTTCGACGTGGCTGGATATGTAGAGATCACCGATTCCATTCGGCAACTCAAGCGCGATGCTCGTGGAAACCGCGTTGCAGTAGACAGGGCGCTGTCGGCTTTAAGGCCAGGGGATGTTCTGGAACGGGGTACCCGCAAGGGAAGCAAGCTGTTCTTAGTGCTATCGGTATCCTCTCGAAAGGGGGGAGTCATGCGTGTTCGAGGCGTAAACCCGAGCGGAAATTCGGCCTCGGTGGAAGCTGCCACAGTGAGTGGGTCTCTGCAGCCGGTAGCTCACATCGATCTGCCAGTTCCCTATATGCCAAAGGATCCCAACTACCGAAGGCAGTGCGCCGGGCTCCTTAAGCGCCTGAATCCAAAGCGCCTGAACGCAGCGCGCCTGAACCCAGAGCGACTGAACCCAGCGGGCTTGCCTGACAAGGGTCAGCAGGAAGCGGGCTCTGAACGCTCAGAAGCTGCTGCGAGCTGGGGCGCTGACCCGTATCTTGATGCCTTGCAGGCACAGCAGGACCATCCGCTCCATGATCACCCCGATCGGGATCAGCTGATGCGTGTTCAGTTCGGCCTGTCCAAACTGCAACTAGAACAGCAATCACTAGTTCAAGAGATTGACCGCCGTGGTTCCGGCCTCGTGCAGCGGTTTGGTTCGGTGCGAGAGGTCCTTGAACGAACTGGCCACAGTGACGGCTGGGCGCTGACTCCGGCTGGGCTGCGGCTACGCCGGATTTACCACGAGTCGGACCTGCTGATCTCGCTCTGTCTGACTGAGGGGATCTTTGATGGTCTCGAAGATGCCGAGCTGGCGGCACTTGTGAGTTGCGCAACCTACGAACACCGGAGTTCTGAACCGGCCCCCGCACCACTCCTGCCAAGCACGGAACTGCGCAAGCGATTCGGCATGATGCAGAGCACATGGAAACGCTTGGAGCGTCTAGAGCGAGGCTTGAAGTTACCGCTGAGCCGTGAACCAGAAGCCGGGTTTGCCGCTTCTGCATGGTCGTGGTCTGCGGGTCAGGAACTCGATGACATTCTCGATGAGGATCTGTTGGGCGGAGACTTTGTGCGAAATGTCCGCCAGCTGATCGATCTATTGAGACAGTTTGGCGATATTGCACCGGATCCAGCCACCGCAAAAGCCGCACGGCGTGCCGCAGAGTCGCTCTCTCGTGGGGTCGTACTTGCTTCGGGCGAGGTCTCGTGAGGGTGTGTGTGTTTGTATACCTGGATCAGAGATGACAATCCGTAAGGGTGAACCCTGGGGCGAACCCGCTGGAATCCAGCGTCCAAGTGAGTTTGTGTCGTCCGACTCCGAGTTGGCAGCAGTCCTACAGGGTTACCGGAACTCCCAAACGGTTGCTCCAGTAATCGGACTACTCGGCGGGTCGCTGGCTCGGACCCTTGGTGCGCCACAGCGAGACGAGGCAGCACTCAGAGCGGGACAGGGTTACATCTATCCGATAGATGTGGGAATTTTAGGAATCTGCGATGCGCAAGGAGCGAACCACGAGGTGGTCTTTGTGGCGCATCTGCTCGCTTCGACTGATCCCAGATCAAGACTCTGGAAAGGCCGCACAGTCATTGCAATGAATGCCGCATTTCTTGATGACTTGAACCTGGCACCAAAATCACATCCCAACGATGGCCGACTCGATGTGACGGACGGGCAACTCAATAGGTCACAGAGGAAGCAGGCCTTGCGCCGGGCCGTGAGCGGTTCGCATCTGCCGCACCCGGCCCTGATCGAGCAGCGAGTGAGTACCCGATTAGAGATTCGCGGCGACACCGAGTTTCGATTCGTGGCCGATGGACGGCCCTGTGGGGCTGCCCGGCAGTTCTCAATTACATGCATTCCCGATGCTGCAAGGATTTTGCTTTGATGCAGCTTCAACGCAATATGGGCAGACCTCGCTAGCCTGAGTCCCATGCACGCTTGGCATCTTCCTGAATCACCAGGTCAGTTTGTGTGGGGCGAAGTCCCAGATCCCGTGGCTGGCCCGGGCCAAGTCAGGATTCGGGTTCGTGCTTCGGCCCTCAATCATATGGATCTTTGGCTCACCACGGGACTTCCCAAACCTCCAGTGTTTCCACATGTTCCGGGAAATGATGTTGCGGGAGTAGTTGAGTCACTAGGCGAGGGTGTGACGAGCTTTGCGATAGGTGATGAGGTTGTAATCAACACGGCCCTCGTTCCCGAGTCTGCTTTGCAGCGTGGGGTTGACTCAGTTCTCGATCCGAAGATGCGACTACTAGGGGAGCACTGCTGGGGAGGCCACGGAGAGTTCTGTGTGGTGGCCGCGCATCAGCTTGAGTTCAAGCCAAAGAACCGGACTTGGGCCGAGGTTGCCTCCTACCCGGTGTGCACAACCACAGCATGGAGACTCCTACGAAGGGCCCGACTCGCTCCAGACGAGACGGTACTCATCACAGGAATCGGCGGTGGTGTCGCAACTGCTGCGATGCAGCTAGCGATTCACCTTGGGGCACGCGTTTTTGTTACCTCACGAGACCCGGCCAAGCGTGCTCGAGCGCTCGAGCTTGGTGCCGAAGGAGCTTTTGATTCCAAGGGGCCCTACCCGATCAGCGCTGATGTCGTGGTAGATAGCATCGGCCCGGCTACATGGGAATACTCCGTTCGGACCCTTCGACACGGCGGGCGCATGTGCGTCTGCGGTGGGACCTCAGGGCCAAAAGTCGAGCTGAATCTGCCCCGATTATTCTTTAAACAGCTCGATATTCTGGGAGCGAGCTGCGGCAGTCAGGAAGAGTTCCGGTACGTGACTTCCTTGATGGAGCAGGGGTTACCAGTAGTGCTCGATGAGATCCTGCCATTGTCTGAATTTCCACGAGCGCTCGACCGACTGCGCACGGCATCTCAATTGGGCAAAGTCATCTTGGAGCATCCGGAGTGACTGGAGCATCCGGAGTGACTGGGCCATCGGGAGCGACTGGAGCATCAGCGCAAGCCAAGCAGCGAGCAGCTGAACTGGTTCAGAGCCAGTCGGACTTGCTCGTTGACATCTCACATCAGATTTGGGAGAGGCCCGAGTTAGCCTTTCAGGAGCGACATGCCCATGACCTTTTGTGCAAGACCCTGCGTCAAAGCGGACTAGATGCTCAGGAGCATGCCTTTGGTCTCGAGACGGCCTTTGTAGCCTCCGCAGGAACCGAAGGGCCAGAGATTGCAGTGCTCTGCGAGTATGACGCGTTGCCAGGTATCGGTCACGCTTGTGGCCACAATGTGATCGCAGCGGCAGGGCTGGGGGCTGGACTTGCCGCAGCGAGTTTGGCCGCAGAGTTGGGAGGCCGAGTCAGAATTCTTGGCACACCTGCCGAAGAAGGCGGAGGTGGCAAAGTCTTTATGTTGCGCCAAGGTGCATTTAACGGGGTGGACGCCGCGATGATGGTTCATCCGGCCGATCATGACCTTCCCACGCTCACGACTCTTGCAGTTCATACGCTGCATGTTCACTACAGCGGGGTTGCATCACACGCCGCTGCAGCGCCTCACCTAGGTCGAAACGCACTCGATGCAGCCGTTCTTGGTTACGTAAACATCGCTGCGTTGAGGCAGCACATCCGCAGCGATGAGCGCGTACATGGCGTGTTCCCCAATGCCGGAGAGCAGCCAAATATTGTGCCGAGTACTGCTAGTGCTCATTGGTATGTCCGAGCGTCAACCACCGAGCGTCTTGAAGAACTCAAAGAGCGAGTTGTCAACTGTCTGGCAGCCGGAGCGCTCGCCGCTGGCTGCGTCATGGATCTGAATTGGGTTGACCCTGCCTATAGCGAGATGAGCGATAACGATCAGTTGCTCAGCAGGTATCAACGTAATGCGGAGTTCCTCGGACGACCGTTCGAAGACCCCGAGGTGGTTGGCTACGTCACGGGAAGCACAGATATGGGGAATCTGAGCCAAGTCATGCCCACCATTCATCCTCTCATTGCAGTCGCTCCGCCGGGAGTCTCGATTCACACGCCGGAATTTGCAGCATGTGCACGCAGCGAGGCCGGAGACCGCGCAGTGCTCGATGGTGCAACAGCGCTAGCTGCAACAATCATTGACTGCTGGCTCGACCCTTTGTGAGCCTGAATTCCTGAGCAGTGCGGCTACCGAAGTTGCTGTTTCGGGAGAAATATCGGCGTTTTTCCTCCATTTTGCTGGACGGGTCGCCAACGTGCCCGCCGATGGGACCTATTGTGGCTACGTGAGTTCCCTCGTACCAACGTACGTCGCAGAGCAGTTCACGGAGGAGGAGCAAGTTGTCCTCCGGCGGTACTTCTCAAATCTCGACGGTCCAGTCTTTGCGCTTGTCAACCTTCCCGAGGTGGTGAAGGGTGCGTTGTTTGCGCGTTATTCCCGATCTGCTAAGTCGCTGCGGAGGTTGTTCGTCGACGAGTTCGTCGGGGAGCTTGATACGACTGGCGATGAGTCAGTAGACGCGACGATTGGTTTGGATCGCGCCGAGGCACTCTACGACCGAATCTTTTTTGAATACGGCGACGACAGCGTCGCTCAGCTAGGTGGAGTACACCTTGCATGCGAGCAGGCCTCGAACCTGCTCACCAAGATTCTGGAGTGGGGTCGGCTGATGTCGTACCTTGAGCAATCGACTCGGTACATCCCTTATGACGAGCGGCTCGGCGGTCGGTTTCGCTATCACCGAGATCCAGAACTCCTTGGGTCCAACATGGGGGCGCGGTATGTAGGCGATATGGATCGCTTATTTGATACCTACGGAGAACTTGCTCGGTCAATCCAAGATCATTTTCGGGAGCGCTATCCAAAGAACGAGCAGGATTCCGACTTCGTTTATCGGCAGGCCATACGTGCCAAGGCCTTTGATGCCACCCGAGGAATCCTTCCCGCTGCCTCGCTCTCGAATGTCGGAATCTATGGCTCGGGTCAGGGCTTCGAGGCCTTGCTACTGCGGATGCGCTCTCACCCTCTGCCAGAGGCTCGGCAATATTCGGAATTGATGCTGGTTGAGCTCCGAAAGGTCATACCCAGCTTCTTGCGGCGAGTTGATCTTCCAGACCGAGGCGGAGCTTCCTCGAAGTACATGTCCGATAACCGTGAAGCTATGGAGACCGTTGCCTACGAGATGTTGCCCGGAGATGAATCCTCTGGCCTATCAGCCCCGACGGTGACCCTGCTCGATTGGGATCCCGAGGGCGAGGTCAAAGTCATTGCGGCGATGCTGTATCCGCATACCAGTATTCCAGAGGCCCAGATTCTTGACCGAGTACGCCTGATGTCGGTTGATGACCGACTCGCAGTTGCTCGGGCATATGTTGGCGAGCGAACAAATAGGCGTCATAAGCCTGGCCGAGCATTAGAGCGAACTGATTATCGCTTTGATGTTGTCTCTGACTACGGCGCATTCAGAGACCTGCAGCGTCACCGACTCATGACTATTGAATGGCAAGAACTTACGCCGCGGCATGGGTACACGCGACCAGTTTCCATCGATGACGCTGGACTCACCGCTCAGTTTGACGAGGCCATGGGTATCTCAAAGGATCTCTGGACCGATCTGTCCGAACGATTCCCTGAGCGTGCCGGGTACGCAGTCTCCTTGGCGTATCGCATCCGTTACGCCATGCAGTTCAACGCACGTGAAGCCATGCATTTGATTGAGTTGAGAACCTCTATTCAGGGCCATCCCAGCTATCGCTCTGTGGGCCAAGAAATGCATCGCCTCATCGCCGAGCAGGCGGGGCATAGGACCATTGCCGAGATGATGCTGTTTGTGGATCACTCGGGTGAGCCTGAACTTGAGCGTCTTCAGGCTGAACGACAAGCTGAGTCTCGCCGTAGTCCTGCGAGCTAGCCGTAGTCCTGCGAGCTAGCCGTAGTCCAGCGAGCTACCGGGGTTTGCGGCAATCCTGAGTGTCCTGAGGGTCGTGGAACTTGCCAAAGTTTGAGCAGGAAACGCTCTTTTAGGGTTTGATGCACACAAGTGACTGTTTGAGTGTCTATGATGCGGCCCGACTCAAGCCGATTTCTGGTTTGTCTACGTGAACGGAAGAGAAATCTTGGAAGATGACATTGATGGCGAAGAGGCCGAAGCCCTTGAGGAGGAAGAACTCGAGGAAGACGACCTTGAAGTAGACGAGCTAGAGGATGACGGTGAACTCGACGATCTTGTGGTCGGAGACGTCATCGTTGACGATGTCTCTGCAGAGGTTGTTGTAGAGGAAGAAGAGGATGATGCTCCAGCCGCTCGGCGTAAGCGTCCTTCCGATGTCAATGACGACGAAGATGAAGACGTAGACCCTGACGATGTTGAGGCTGACCTCGACGCCATCTTGAAAGACCGAATCGCAGCCACTCCCGATGACGAGGATGAAGAAGAAGAAATTGCGGATGCCTCTTCTGATGCGGACGGTACAGAACGGGTTGCAGCCAAGTCTGCTGAAGAGTTCACCTGTGGGACCTGTTTCATGATTGTCCACCCCCGCCAGTTCGGGCCCAAAGACAATCTGGTTTGCCCCGAGGGCTACTCACCCTGCCCTTCGATTGCACAGGTTCAGAAGCGACTCAAGAAGGCTGCAAAGAAGTAGAACTTGTTGTGTCGGTGTTCTGACTTTCAGGCTCGACCAAATCAGGGCATCCTTGTAGATATGTCAGAGCAGCTAGATCTGGATGAATCGGGAAAGCAGCAGGACGCTGCATCCTCGGTGCCATCTACCCAAGAGAATCTTGGCTCGCTGCTTTCAGCAATCCCGAGACTGTTCGACCGCAGCGTTCGCCAGCTTGAATTAGCTAGCTCCTTGCTTGTGGCGCTGACATGTCATGCGGCTAGTGGTCCTGCACCTGAGGTCACCGCTGCTGATCTGCTCGCTGCTGGTGCTGTACAGCCGGAACCCCTCGATGTGCTCGATGTGTTGCAAGCCGAACCTCTTGAGTCCGAGCGGGGTACCGATGGCAGGCATCAGAACGAGATGGCGAATCCAGGCGCTTCAAGCATGGACCCTGAAGCCGCCCCAGAGGTTGCTGCTGTGCAGGTACTCGAATCGGAACTAGGAGTTCCTGATTACGACAGTCTTGCGGCATCTCAGGTTGTGCCAAGACTTGTAATGCTTTCGGCTGTGGATCTTCAAGCAATCGTTGACTATGAACTAGCGCATCGCCGCCGGCAAACAATTCTGAACCGTGCCCTTGAACTTTTGGATTCAAGCTCAGATGAGTCTGAGTAGCACGGGCCCGGACCCAGACGCTGAACAGTCCGATCCAGAATCTGGTTTGTTGCAGCTCGAGTTGAAGATGTCTGTTCGTCAAGCCAAGCTTGAGGATGCACCTGAGCTTGCTCGGTTGAGACACTTGGCCTGCGAGCACATCGCGCAGCAGCGCGGGGGAGCGGTAGCGCTGCTCAGCGAGTTCCCGGAGCAGGACTCACTCAAGGCCAGCCTTGAGCCCGGGTCAGATACCGAACGCCTATTCATCATTGCTCTGATAGGGAATACTCCGGTCGGCTACTGCTCAGCTTCGATAACGCAGCTTGAACAGGGCTATGCGCTCTGTCGCATCAGTGAACTCTTTGTCGAATCACAGGCACAAGAAATCGGGATGGGTGCGCTGCTCCTGCGGTACACCACACAGTGGGCAGTCGAGCGCCAATGCGCCGGGATTGACGCCACGGTTATGCCTGGAGATCGTGAAACCAAGAACTTCTTCGAGACCTTTGGTCTTGTCGCTCGAGCAATCACCGTGCATCAGGATCTTTCTGGCAGATGAGTCAGCCAGCCGTCCACGTGGCTGCTCTTGTGGTGAGTGGCAATGACTTTCTGATGCTGAGGCAACAGAAAAACTGGGCGCTACCCGCCACTGCAGTGCGCTACGGCGAGACCCTGGCAGAGGCGGTGGTTCGAGCACTCGGAGAACAAGTCGGTGTGGCCGAGGCAATCTGTGGCCCGTTCATCGGTTGGAGTGAGTCAATCGACACCGACACATCGCAGAGCCACACACTGAGTATGTACTTTAGGGCGGTGCTTCTTGATTCAACGACTCAACCTGCGTCACAGACGGCAGAGGTTCGCTGGATTCCATCTTGGGACGCGGCAGAACTCGGCTTAGCGGACGGACTGGCGGAGTTCCTCGGCGAGCACGGATTGATCGAGACTCTTATCTGAATCCCCCTACCCGATTCTGTTATGCGCCTGACCCCCTAGAGGGGGTCAGGCGCAAGACAGAGCGAGTTGGTCTTAGCGGCCCTTCCACTCCGGAGGTCGCTTCTCAATAAAGGCGTTGAGACCTTCTGCAAAGTCTTCGGTGCCAAACATCTTGACGATGCCGTCTCCCGAGAGTTTCCAACCAATATCGTCTGGCTGGTCTGTGGCTTCGAGCACGATCTTTCGACTCTCTCGAACGGCAAGTGGTGCGTTAGCAGTGATCTCTGCGGCAAGAGCCTTTGCAGTCTCAAGAGCTTCACCCTCTTCGCAGAGCCGGTTTACCCAGCCAAATTCGTATGCCCGCTCAGCAGGAAAATCAAGGCGTCCCGTCAGTACGAGCTCCATTGCAATATTTCTCGGCAACTTGCGTGGCAGCCGAAAGAGCCCACCTGCTGCAGCAACAAGGTTGCGCTTTACCTCTGGAACACCAAACACGGCTGTTCTCGAGGCAACAACGAGATCGGCCGCTAGGACCAACTCTGTCCCACCTGCCAATGCTGGGCCATCAACTGCAGCAATGATCGGCTTGGTTCGTTCACGTTGCACAAACCCGCCGAATCCGCCTTTTGCCGTGGACATACCGCCAGGGTCAGTTGCCATCTGCTTGAGGTCAGCGCCCGCGCAGAAGATGTAGCCCTTTTCTGTTTTAGCGCCAGTCAGAATCCCGACCCACACCTCGTCGTCTGCTTCAATCTGATCGATCGCCGACTCAATCCCTTGGGCGACTTCGCTACTTACTGCGTTGCGCGCCTCAGGACGATTAATCGTGATGATTCCAACATTGCCGAGTTTTTCATATTCCACAGTCATGACGCGGAATCTAGCGCAGCAAGAGCGCTAGGTGCGCACTCCTGTGTTTTAGGAGTCTTCGGCTGTGAGTTCCTCGACGATGATGACCTCATCAACCGTGACTGTCTCCTCGACGACGAGGATTTCCTCGACGTCAACGACTACGCCGTCGATGCTCTCTACGAGGAGCACATCGTCAATCACGATTGTGTCTTCCACAACGATGATGTCCTCGACAAGGACGACTTCTCCATCGCTGTTTTCCATCAAGACTTCCTCTACCAAAATGGTCTCCTCGACGATGATCTCCTCGCCGATGATGATCTCGTCAATAGTGACTTCGCCAGTCGCTGCTGCTGATGATTCCTCTGAAGTATTCATTGAATTGTTCTCCATATCGTTGTTTGTACTATCGGGACTTTGCTCGTCACTCGGAGCGGAACTGGCTGTCGGGCTCTCGGGCTCAATTGATTCAGCATTCGTTGATTCAGCATTCGTTGATTCATGCTTGGTTGATTCGGGCTTAGATGATCCAGCCTTGGCTGATCCGGGCTTTGAGCCACCGGGCTTTGAGCCGCCGGACTTCGAACCGCCGGGCTTTGAGCCGCGGAGTCCAGTTCGCCCACGCTTCTTTGCTGCTGCAGCAATCTCGGCGGGATCAAGCCCAAACAACAGAACAATCTTGGGCAAACGATCACCAACGCGACGAACAGCGTCGAGCAGGGCGGGGGAGGGTTCCTCGGGTCGGCCAGCGGGGGTGACTTGATTCCGAACAGGCGAAAAGGCCAAGGCATCCAATGCTGCGGCCCAGAGGTCCTGATTGACTGTTGGGGTAAGTCCCTCAGACACCGCAGTGACTAAGCGACTCGATAGTTCAACCGGGAGCGGGGCGCCGGCCTTTGGCGGACGTGAGCTCAAACGGAGCGCTCTGACGAATCGACCACCATCAAGATTGGCAGTGATATCTGCAATCCATAGGGCCTGTTCCTCTTCAATTCGTCTGGTCAGGCCTGCTTGAATCTGATCTTTCAGGGCCAAGGCCTCGGGATCGCGTGCAACACCATCAGCTGCCACGATTACAGAACGAAGGTCCCGAAGGTCAAGCTCCTCTAGGTCAGCTAGCGCAGCCTCGGCCCGATCCATCCACTCAGCAGCGCGCAGCTGAGGCAGCAAGTCTTCTGCGAGAGCAATCAGTTGTTCTGAAGGGATCTCTGCTCGGCCTTCCTTTTTAGCTTGGGCGTTTTGCTCAGCAATTGCTTCACGTACGGCCGGAACTCCGCCCCGAATGACCTGCTCGGCAATGGGACGATGCTCTACCGGGAGCGTGTCAAGAACCGCTGCTCGGTGTGCGCGACCCGGGCGCAAGCGCTTTGGCCGTGGACGTTCTGGAACAGCATCGGGACGCGGGCCGCGCGGGCGATCGCTGCGTGGGCGGTCTCCTGCGGGACGGTCTCCTCCAGGTCGGTCTCCACCTGGACGGTCTCCTCCTGGGCGGCCTCCACCAGCACCGTCGCGTCCACCGCCACGGCCGCCACTAGGACGATCGCCATTGGGACGATCGCCGCGTGGACCTCGGTCGCCACGTGGCCCGCGATCTTCACGATCACGACGTGACCCTCCACGGTCGCCATCTCGTGAACGACCCGACTTCTCGACCAGGGTGCTCGTAACGAGCGGCTCGTCCTGGCGTGTTCCAACTACGGTCAACATCTCAGGTTCTTTTCTTGCTGCTTTTGGAGGCAGCACATGAAGAATCTCGATGCCCTCTAGTTCGAACTCGGCATCAGCCCGAACGACATCGCCGACCTTGCAGCCTGCAGGAAGAATGGATGAGCGTAAATCGCCTTTGGGCTGTTTGGCTCCGGCTGCGCGCCAGGTCCACGTGCCATCGGGGCGTTCACTTGTTAGTTCGATCTCTAGACGACGGGGCATAGTTGTCCCAACCTATCGAAGATCACTGCCAGAGGAGAACCCCCGATGAGTAAGAACATCTCAGATGCCCGTCTTGAACCCACATCCGACTGGTCTGCAAGCCCGAGAACAGTGGTGATCACAGGAGTCACCGGGCAGGTGGCAGAGGTTGTCGCAACAGAGTTGAGTAGAGATCATCAGGTTGTGGGCTTGGCCCGCTTTACAGATGAGGCGGCTCGTCGGCGGCTCGAGGAATGCGGTGTCGAGTGCATACCAACGGATCTCCTCACAGCTGAGTTCGTTGGAGTTCCGACCGATGTTGACGCAGTACTGAATTTTGCTGTGGTGAAGTCCCAACGTTGGGATGTGGACCTTCGGGCAAACGCCGAGTCGGCGGGGTTGCTCATGGCACATACCAAGCCCAAGGCATTTCTGCATTGTTCTTCGACTGGTGTGTACGCAGCCGCCGGCTCCAAGGTGCTCGACGAGCGAGCGCCGCTCGGAGATAACCACGCTCCGATTATGCCGACCTATTCAATCTCCAAGATTGCTGCTGAAGAAGTTGTCCGGACGATGTGTCGACACCTGAATATTCCGACCACCATCGCAAGATTGAATGTTCCTTACGGCGTTGGCCCGCTCGGCGAGCCAAGAGGTTGGCCAGCGTTTCACCTTGCAATGATGCAAGCAGGCATGGCGATTCCCGTTGAGGCAGATCAACCAAATCTGTTCAACCCCATCAACTTGTTGGACATCGCAGCGAGCATCCCCGCACTACTGGAAGCGGCCACCGTGCCAGCGACCATCCTCAACTGGGCGGGAGCGGAGCAGGTTTCTCTGGAGGAGTGGTGCGAGTTCTTAGCGGAGCGCTGCGAGCTAACTGCAAGTTTTGAGGTAACCGATTCAACCATCGGAGGAGTCACGGTAGACACCTCGAAGATGCAGAGTATTTGCGGCGCAACAAAGGTCTCTTGGCAAGAGGGGTTTGCGGAGCTAGCAGATGCATACCTAGTTGGTGAGGGTGCTCCTACGGACGCTACAGAGCGCTGAGCAATGCATTCTCAAGCACCTCAGGCAGCGCCGGATGACACCAGATCTGCTCTCGTGCCAAGCGATCTGCGGGGATGTTGAACTGCATGGCTTGAGAGAGTTGTTGCATCAGAGTTGCAGCCTGAGGGCCAAGTACATGCGCTCCCAGAATGCGGAAGTTCGCGGGGTCTATCAGGATTTTGGCAATCCCTGTTTGGTCTTCCATGGCCCAACCAAACGCAACGTTGGAATACTCACAGGACCCAACAATGAACTTCTGGCCGCTTGCCCGTAGCTCCTGTTCGGTGAGTCCGACCGAGCCAATCTGTGGATGTGAGAAGACTGCGTGGGGTACAACGCGTTGGTCAATGCTGATGGGGGAGTTGGGGTTGAGCAGGTTGTGTCCCACTACTCGTGCCTCTTGATTTGCTAGGTGCTTAAGTTGCCAAGAGTTGCGGACATCGCCGAGCGCCCAAACCCCGGGGGCGTCAGTCAGCAGCGTGGAGTCCGTGATGATGTAGCCATCGGAATCAACCTCAACCCCGGCTCGACCCACTTCAAGCTGAGCGCCGTTTGGTGTTCGTCCAGTAGCCACAAGCAATGCATCCCCAGACAGCACAAACTGATCGCCCGCATCGTTTCGCAAAGTGAGTTCGAGCTGCTCATCGCGCTGCTGAACCGAAACTGCTTGTGTTCCGAGGTGAAGCTCCACCTGTTCGGCAAATGCAGCGGTAAAGCGCGAAGAGATGTCTTGATCAGCGTGTCGCAGCATGGTTGCACCCCGGTGAATGACCGAGACTCTCGAACCAAGTGCAGAAAACACGTGGCCAAGCTCGGCAGCAATAAACCCGCCGCCCAGAATCATGAGGTGCTCAGGTAGCTCCTCTATTCGCATAATGCTGTCAGAGGTGTGGAACGGGGTCTGGTCTAAGCCCTTGAGTTCAGGCAGATGCGGGCGGGCACCAGCAGCGATCACAATCTGCTTGGCAGTAACGATCTGGGTCGTTCCGTCTTGGAGTTCAATGCTGAGCGTTCGCTCCCCAATGAAGTGAGCATCTCCAAGAAAGACCGTGACGTTCTGCTGCTCTTGCCGGTACCGGGTTCCGCCGGAAGCGATGGGGTCAATGCGTCCAAACACACGATCTCTCAGCCCTGCAAAGTCGGCTCCCCGGGCTTCGATATCTACGTTGAGTCGCTCGGTCGCCTCTGCAGCCTCTCGCATTCGGTCGGCGGGGAGGACAAACATCTTGGATGGGATACAGCCAGCATTGAGGCAGGTTCCACCAAAAACTGAGCGCTCGATGATTCCGACCTTCCACGAACTGAACTCTTCATTCAGAAGCGAATTGCCCGAACCAGTGCCAATAATGAGCAGGTCAAAGTCATCCATGGCTCAAAGCTAGGTGTTCGGATTGATCAGGGCAGAAACTCGCTGACCGGTTCGGTTACAGATATAGAACGCGTTACAGTTTCTACGTTCAGTCAGACGGAGGCAATTATGCAGATCGCTTATACAGAAGAACAAGAGAAGCTTCGGGACGAACTCCGGGCTTACTACGAAAACTTGTTGACCCCTGAGATTCGGGACGCACTTCATCAAGAGATGGGCTGCGGTGCCGTCACAAGAGAGATCGTCAAGCAGATGGCAGGCGACGGTTGGCTCGGAATTGGATGGCCAACTGAGTACGGCGGCCAGGGCAGAAGCCAAGTGGAGCAGTTCATCTTCTTTGACGAATCGATGCGCTCGGGCGCACCTGTTCCCATGCTTACGATCAATACGGTTGGACCGACGATCATGCAGTACGGCACTGAGGAACTCAAGGCGGACTTCCTGCCACGGATTCTTTCAGGCGACCTGCACTTCTGCATCGGGTATTCCGAAAATCAGGCTGGTACTGACCTAGCTGCACTCAAGACCAAAGCGGTTCTCGACGGTGATGAGTACGTCATCAACGGCCAGAAGATGTGGACCAGCTTGGCTTCAGATGCCGATTACTGCTGGCTAGCTGTTCGCACGGATCAGGATGCGCCAAAGCACAAAGGCATCTCCATGATCATCGTTGACATGAAGACGCCAGGCATCACCGTTGACCCGCTACACCTGCTCTCAAGTCACGATATCAATGCGACATTCTTTGATGACGTGCGTGTTCCGGCGAGCAACCTTGTTGGAGGAGAGAACAACGGTTGGGGCTTGATTATGAGCCAACTGAACCATGAGCGTGTGACGCTGTGTTCCTCGGGCTTGTTAGAGCAGAGCTACTTTGAGGTTCGCCGCTGGGCCCAGGAAAACGTCGGCGCAGATGGCAAGCGCGTGATCGACAACGAGTGGGTGCAACTCAACCTGGCCAAGGTTCACGCCGGGATCGAGTTCCTGCGACTCATCAACTGGAAGGTCGCATGGACGGCAATGCATGCGCCGCTCGACATTTCGGATGCATCCACGATCAAGATTTACGGAACCGAGTTCTATCTTGATGCCTTCCGAATGATGATGGAAATTTTGGGCCCGCGTGCCTACCTCGATCGTGAGTCAACTGGTTCGATCCTCAAGGGTCGACTCGAGATGAACTACCGAAGCCTGCTTATTCTGACCTTCGGTGGCGGAACGAACGAGATTCAGAGAGACCTCATTGGCATGTTCGGGCTGGGCCTGCCTCGCGCACTTCGGGGCTAACAGAGTCCTAGTTTCGCCCGCAGGCGTAATCGAACACTCGGCATATTCGAAAAATAGGCGTATTCGAAGGATTTGAAGGGATAGTTACATGGATTTTGCTCTTAACGAAGAACAACAAGCAATCAGCGAACTCGCCGGTCAGGTGATTGGCGATGCCTCAACGAACGAGAGATTGCGTGAGCTTGAAAAAGCTGACGGCCCTCGCTTTGATGCGGCGCTTTGGGCCTCGCTCGCTGAAACCGGAATTCTCGGGGCCTTTTTGCCCGAGGAACATGGGGGAGCGGGCCTGGACTTGATCGCTCTCGGTGGAGCGCTCGAGCACGTAGGTCGCACTGCAGCAGCAGTTCCACTCTGGGAAACTTGCGGCTTGGGTGTCCCTGCGATTGCGGAGTTCGCTCCGGCGAGTTTGGCCGCAGAGATCCTGCCTCAGGTAGCTGACGGGTCCATGATCCTGACAGCCGGATGGCACGAGGACCTAGGGGAGCCGCTTCTTCCCACGACAATTGCGAGCCGAAATGGTGATGGCTGGGAACTGACCGGCACAAAGATTTGTGTGCCGGCCGGAGCCATTGCCGACGCATTCCTGATGCCCGCAGCCATTGAGGGCGGATCGGTTGGCCTGTTCCTAGTCCGAAAGACTGGCGAAGGCGTCGGAATCGAGCCACTAGACACCACACTTGGTGACCCGCAGGCGGCTGTCCTCCTGGCGCTAGCTCCAGCAGAACTCGTAGCAGAGGGTTACGAGTCGTTGCAGTGGACCTATGACCGTGCTGTAGCTACACAGTGTGCAGTTGCATCAGGCGTGTTTGCTGAGGCACTTCGCCTTACCGCTGAGTACACCAAGGAGCGCAAGCAGTTCGATGTACCGATTGCATCGTTCCAGGCTGTGGCTCATCGTGCGGCAGATGCCTTTGTGGACACAGAAGCAATCCGACTCACATCAAAGCAGGCTTTGTGGAGACTGTCAGTAGACATGCCAGCCTCAGCTGAGGTTGCTGTAGCCAAGTACTGGGTCTCATTTGGTGGCCAACGAGTAGTGCATACGGCTCAGCATCTGCACGGCGGCGTTGGAGTCGATCGCGATTATCCGCTGCACCGGTACTTCCTGATGGCAAAAGAGATTGAACTGCAACTCGGTGGCTCTACCCGGCAACTGCTTGCACTTGGCAAGATTATTGCCAACGAAGCCGTCTAGCAGAGGCTGTCTAGCAGAGGCTGTCTAACTGAGGCTGTACCTCACCCCTCTAGTCGGGTTGAGACAAAACGCCGGAAATCCTCATTATGTAAAGTGATGGCATTTCCTAGGTCAAACTGCTCTTTCTCTAGGAAGATCCCCAAAGGTCCTTTACATGCGCGCCCGAAAGGTGTCAAATGCATGTAGCGACCGGGGTTGGCCCCGGTCCCTAAAACAACTGAGGAGGTGCCGATGTCTACTCGTCATCGTGCCCGGCAGTCCGGACCTAGTTCAGCTCTCCAAGAGGAGCGCGAGCAAAGAAAGGCAGAACACCGCAGGGTGCGCCGAACCGTCAATCAGTCATTGCATGTGGCCGTCCTTGAAGAAGATCTTGATGGTCTTGTTCTTGAGCTTCCGCACCCGACGCATGGATACACCGATGAACATGCTCCTGCTACGCCGCATGCTTCAGCCGATCCGGAGCGCCGGATTAAGCATTGGAAGCAATCCTTTTGGAAGCGGCGCTCGCTTGAGCGTCAGCGGCGAGCACGTGCAGAGTTGCGTACCGCAAGCTATTCCTGATCAGAGCAGTTTCAGAGCAGTTGCTGCTGACGGCCCGTGTACTAGGGGGCTAGGGTCAGGTCGTGTTTGACCTCACGCCAGCCCTGATCGATGGGCAAGATCTTGTCACCGGTGACTCCATCCTGGTTCATTCTCCGTATAGCGGTGACCTCGTA
>CAMDAT010000009.1 GCA_945888825.1 Bifidobacterium breve
GCGGGGTCTTTGAAGTACTCGCGCTGAGAGTCGCCGACTCCAATCAGAATCTCGCCGATCTGGCCGGCTTTAACTTCAGCACCATCTTCATCGGCGATCCGGATCTTGGTACCCATGGGTATTCCTACCGACCCGGGCCTTCGTTCAACCTCTTCTTTGGGCAGGTAGGTAAAGGAGGTTCCCGACTCGGTCATTGAGTAGTTGTTCGTCACCGCCGCTTCGGGCAGCAGCTGGGCAAGGCGGCGATGAAGGCCTGCAGGTAGTGGTGCTGAGCCGATCGACACCAACTGCAGACTCGATAGATCGGCAGCAGCGATGCCAGGGTGGCTCATTAAGAGCTGTGCTGTTGCCGGCACTAAAAAGGCCATCGTGGGTCGGTGCTCTTCCACAGTCTCGAGCCAGATCCCCGCATCAAATTTTGACTGATACAGCGTGGACATGCCCATCTTCATCGGGTTATAGATGAAGCTCAGACCAGCAAAGGTGAACAGCGGTGAACTGTGAAGCCATGCCTTGGAACTCCATTCGGGGGTGCCGTTCGCAATGATGTGGAGATCGCGATGCCGAACGGCGATCCCCTTGGGAATACCCGTAGTGCCAGAGGTGTACATGATGTCAGCGAGGTCGTCATCGCCGACGGGAACTCGAAATGAAGCATCTGACTCGCCTGTTGCATCTGGCCAAGATCCCTCTGTTGCTTCAAGGATGATTCGCAGTGAGGGGATTGACTCGGTCTGAGCGGCATCAAGAGAAGTCCGAAGGGTGGATGAGGTCAGAGCTGCCGTTGGCTCGGCATGACCGAGAACCGTTGCTAGTTCTCGTGTTGAGAGCCGCGTGTTGGTGGGTACGGCAACAGCGGCGGCTTTGTGAATTGCTGCATAGGCGATGATCCACGCGAAGACCTGAGTGGTCTCGAGATACAAAGCAACTCGATCCCCAGGGGCGACTCCGGACCTGACTAACTGCCGGGCTAAGCGGTTGGACTCTGCCTCCCACTCAAGAAAACTCAGTGAGTTTCCAGTTCGGAGATCCACATACGCCTGTTTTTCGCCGTAGGTGCTCGCCATATAACTGAGCTGATCAATGAGAAGTGCCATGGCTGGGCTATTCACCAAATCCCATGGCGGGCCGCCCCGTGGAATGCTCGCCGAAAAGCTCGGCAGACTTGGCTTGTAACTCATCCACCGTCCACTGATGGCCCGAATTATCGATACGACCGATGCGATGCCATCCAGACATCAGATGCACTTTGTCCCCGTTGACCACAAAGACCTGCCCCGTAATTCCAGCGGACTGCTCGGCAGCAATCCAAGCGACAACCGGTGCAATATTCGCTGGGTCCCACTCGTCAAAGGCGCCTTCCTCGGGGAGCAGTGAACCCAGAACGCTCTCGGTCATCCGAGTGCGAGCACGAGGAGCAATTGCGTTAACGGTGACTCCGTATTTGTGCAGTTCTCGGGCAAGCACAACAGTCATTGCCGCAATCCCAGCTTTTGCAGAGGCATAGTTTATTTGCCCCGCAAGTCCGTAGAGCCCCGACTCCGAAGCAGTGTTGATGATGCGACCGGAGACCCCAGATTCGCCAGCTTTGGAACGGTCGCGCCAGTGGGTCCCGGCAAAGTGCGCGCAGGCAGCGTGGCCTTTGAGGTGCACTCGGATCACGTCATCCCACTGTTCCTCGTTCATGGAGAAACTCATGGTGTCGCGAATGATTCCAGCGTTGTTGACCAATACGTCGAGCTGCCCAAATTCACGAACGGTTGCAGCTACCGCCTGTTCTGCTCCGGACCAGGTTGCAATATCGGCAGCGTTCAAAGTTGCGGTCCCTCCTGCTGCGGTGATTTCCTCGACTACCTCTTGAGAGAGTTCAGGATCGACGTCATTCACCATGACCTTGGCGCCAAGGGCTGCGAGGCACAGCGCCTCTTCTCGGCCAATGCCCCGCCCGGCGCCCGTAACGAGCACTGAGCGTCCGAGAAGAAGTTGATCTGATTGCATATGCGCGTCGCTCCTGATTCGGCTGCCCCCGGCAGCGTACGAATCGTAGCCATCTCTGCTGACGCGTGTGTCAGGTAGGATCACGCGCTGATCAAACCGGGGGTATGTACACATGGCGAATCAGACTGAATCGGGCGATATTTCCCCGACAATGCCAGTAATCCTGAGCGCGTGCCGCACGCCGATTACTGATTCATACAAGGGTTCGCTAGCCAGCGTGGACGTGCGCGACTTGGCTGCATTGGTTGTCACCGAGTCGATTCGCCGATCGGGTATTGACGCAGCGCTTGTGGACGATGTGATCCTCGGAGAAGTGCTGCAGGGCGGCGGATGTATCGCTCGGTACGCAGCCATCGCGGCGGGTCTGCCCGCAGATACGCCCGGACTATCGATGAACCGGCAATGTGCCTCTGGGCTGTCTGCCGTCTCTGTTGCGGCGGCGAGTATTGCCGCTGGGATGGATGAGGTGGTGGTGGCTGGCGGTGCTGAAAACATGACGCAGTCCCCGCTGACCTATCGCAAGGCGCCCTACCCGTACGGCGCACCTGAGCAGTTCATTTCACCCTCACATCCAGACACCGCAGATGCACCAAATATGAACATGGTGGTCACGGTCGGCGAGAACACGGCTCGGGAACTCGGTATTACTCGCGAGCAGGTCGATCAGTGGGCTTGGGACTCCCACCGTAAAGCAGTAGCTGCGATGGCCGAGGGCCGCTTTGTCGAGGAGATCGTCCCCGTGTCCGTTCCCGGTCCCGGCGGGACAGTCTCGCTGATCGATACCGATGAGCACCCGCGAGCGAATTCCACGCTCGAGAAACTTGGCTCGCTTCGTGTGTTGTCGGGATGGCCTGAGGGTGTGGTCACGGCGGGTAACTCCTCACCATTGAATGACGGGGCAGCAGCACTAGTTGTGGCTTCGGCTGCAAAAGCACAGCAAGAGGGAATCGAGCCGCTCGCTCGGATTCGGTCCTGGGCCGCTGCAGGTGTTGACCCAGCTCGAACGGGCCTAGCTCCAACGGTTGCCATTCCCCGGGCGCTCAAGCGAGCGGGGCTCACACTCGAAGATATTGACCTGATTGAGATAAACGAGGCCTTCGCCGCGATGACGGTTGGCACCATTGAAGTTCTCGGCCTCGACCCTGGAAAGGTCAACGTGAACGGCGGTGCAATTGCACTTGGTCACCCTGTTGCAGCATCGGGAGCGCGGCTCGTGGTGACCATGGTGTACGAACTTCGACGCCGTGGCGGCGGTAACGGTGTCGTTGCCCTCTGCGCAGGTGGCGGCATGGGTGCTGCCATGGTGATTGAAGTACCAGCCTGCTAGTTGGCCGGTGCTGACTAGGTGGTGACTAGGCGTCCACCACGCGCTTGAGCTTGTAGCCCGACCTTGGAAGGGTCTCGCGATCGAGAACCGATACCTCGGCTTGCATCTGTAGCTCTTTGCGAACAAGAGAACAGATCTGATCCTTAATCTGCGCCTTATCTCCACCAGATACGCCTACCTCAATGCGGATCTGAAGCGGTCCTTGAGTTCCTTGTGGGTTCACCACCACAAACTCCAAGGTGGGATCTACAAGCTGGGGAGCACCGGTTGCCAGCACCCGTTCAAGGTCGGTCACCTGAAAATGCACCCCCTGACAAGAGAGCAAGTCCTTGAAGCGCCCACCCCAGAATCCACGCTTCGTGGTCTCACCTGTGGGGCAGGGGGAACTATCAAACATTGCTGCCTCTTCGAGGTCGTAGCGAAGCAGTCCGTTATCTCGGTCGAGTGTGGTGACTACTAGGTTGCCCCACTGACCTTCGGGCACGTCTTTGCCCGTATCGGGATTAATGGCCTGCACAATCGCCCAATCCTCATGGATATGTGCCCCATCGCTGACGTTGTTGGGCCCACCGATAAACCCGTAGCACTCAAAGCCAGCGGTCATCAGTGGCATGAGTCCGCGACCAAAGCCCCCCATCTGAAAGTCAGGGAAACCGCAATCCACCTTGAGGTCTACGCCGAGCTTGGCCGCGACTTCTTGAAAACGGTGTTGGGAAAGCGTGACCATCGAGATGTCGGGGTGAATCCGCTGCCACATACGGATTCCTTGTTCGGCTGACTCATCAGTGTCGGGCGGGGCCACCCACAAGTTCAGGAAGCCAAAGTATTCAAGGGTGCCCGACAGCATCAGGCCACCGCCGTACAGATAGGCGGGGTGGCTATGGGTCACGATTTGCCCAGGACGCCAGCCGTTACGCCACCAGTTCCTAGCCGCAGATTCGTACTCAACCCAAAGGTCGTGTCGGGTCAGGATGGTGACGGTGGGCGTACCCGTGGTCCCCGTGGATTGTCCGACGCGTACACAGTCATGGATCGAGGTGAATCGGTAATCGCCGAGGGGCGGATGCTCCGCCTCGGAGTCTCGTAGATCTTGCTTGAGTGTGGTCGGAATGGAGTTCAGATCTTCCAGACTGTTGATGTCCCCAGGGCCCGTAACTCCAGCGGACTCAAGCTTGCGGCGAAACAATCCAACATTGGAATCGAACACCTTTCCCACCATGGTGCGCAGACGATCTAGTTGAAGTTCCTTGCGCTCTGCAGGGTCCATTGTTTGCATCTCTGGATCCCAGTGGGCTTGGTCAAGTGAGCGTGTTGGGGGTCCGAGGACCTCGGGACCGTAGGACGGCATCTTTTCCTCCATGACGGATGTGGTGTCTGCGTTGACAGGATACGCTCCCGAACTGACGTGTGTGTCAGGTTTTGCGAGTAGTTGTTCCTCAGGAGGTGGCGAGCCAATGAACCTAACGATTGGAATCGATATCGGAACCACCTCCGTCAAGGCGGTGATCGCCTCGGAAGACGGAGTCGTGCTGGGTTCAGTGCGAATTGAACACGCCGACCGCTCAACGAGTGGGAGTAGCGAGTGCGGCAGAGTCGAACATGATGCGGCGCGAGTATGGCGAGAGTCCGTGCTCGAGGCTGCCACGGGACTCGCGCGTGAAGCATCCACAACTGCTCACCGTGTGATTGGCGTGAATGTTGCAGCAATGGTTCCCTCACTGTGCGCTGTGGACTCGGCAGGGGTTCCGCTCGGTGAAGGCCTGCTCTACGGCGATGAACGAACCGTCGGCGGAGTACGAGGTGCCGATCCCTCAACCTCGGGTGAGTCGGCACGCATGTTGTCGCTGCTCACGAAGCTTTACCCAGATGCGGCCGGTTATTGGCCAGCTCAGGCAGTAGCGAATGCTGCCTTGTGCGGTTCGGGGGTGGTGGATTCCGTCACCGCCATGACGATGGTCCCGCTCTTTGATTTTTCGGGATGGGATGAGGAGATACTCGAGGCTGCAGGCGCGACGGCAGCACAGCTCCCTCGGATCTCATTCGGCGCCGAACCGGCTGGCATGGCTCTGGATCAGCTCGGCCCGGACCTGAGTGGAGCAGTGATTGGCGGGGGAACCATTGATGCATTCGCCGAGCAACTCGTAGCAGGTGCAGACCAACCGGGCGATGTACTGATCATCATCGGAGCCACCCTGATTATCTGGGCAGTAGTCCCCGAATGGATCGAGATAGCTGGACTCTGGACCGTTCCGCATACTGCACCTGGCATGGTTCTGGTAGGTGGCCCCTCGAATGCTGGAGGACTGTTTAGGAACTGGGCCGGAGGATCGTTGAGTGGGCAGCCGGCGAGCGCAGAAATCGAGCCAACTTCTGTGCCGGTCTGGTTACCGTTTATACGCGGAGAGCGCACTCCTTTGCATGATCCAAGTCGGCGAGCTGAGCTTCATGATCTGGACATCACACACGGCCCCGCATCTATGTGGCGCTCTGTCTATGAGGCCGCTGGATTCGTGACACGCCGTCATCTTGAGCTTGCTGGGCTGCTCGAAGGAGGCGGAGGGCCAACCGTTGCTCGGCGCTTAGTGGTCACGGGCGGCGGCTCGCAGGACCGCCGCTGGGTACAGGCCATTGCCGACGTTACGGGTCTACCCGCCGACTGTGTTGCGGTGCCTCAGGGGGCTGCTCTGGGATCCGCCTATCTCGCTCGCGTCGCTGCTGGGGATGTGCCGGATGCATCTGGCGCGGGTCGCTGGGCTCGGGTCGGAAACCGTATTGAACCTGACCAAAGGTTCTCTGAGGCAGCATTGAATCGTTATGCAAGATTTGTTGAGCTCAGCGGTCCGCCATTCCAACCTGAACAAGAATCGAGGGAGTCGTGAGCTCACCACTTTCGGGAGTAACTGCACCATCCACGCTGAATCCAGATCGCTTGGAGCTAGCACGAGTTGCGCGGAGATGGCTGGCGGCCAATTCGCCAATCTCGGTGGTGCGGCAATCTTTGGAATCAGATTCCGAGGCTCTGCCAGATTTCTGGCCAGAATTGGTAGACCTTGGCTGGGTCGGATTAAGCGTTTCTGAGGAACATGGCGGCCAAGGAGGATCCCTTGCAGATCTTGTTACCGTGCTCGAGGAGTGGGGCTTGGCTGTGGCACCAGGCCCATTCCCAGGGTCGGCTCTGCTCGCAACGCTTCTGGGTTCATATGCGCCCGAACACCTTGGACCGATTCTTGCTGGGTCGCCGGGGGCAGTGGCAGTAGGCGGAGGTGTGCTTTGCGGGGTCACCTCGGGTGCAACAGTGCTGATCACAGGTGAGTTGAGACCAGTTGATGGTGGAGCACTCGCTGAATGGTTTCTGGTGCCGGTTGAGTTCGCAGCAGCGACAGAAGGTGACTCAACTCTTGACTGGTATTTGCTGCATCGCGATGAGTTGCAGGTGACCCCCCTTCGATCTGCCGACCCAGTGCGCAGGCTGGCGTCTCTGACAGCAGAGAATCTGTCTGTCAGCTCCGCGCGGCGTGTTCCAGTTCAGACTCATCAGGTGCGCGATCTGGCCGCTGTTCTACAAGCCGCTGAGTGCGTTGGAGTTGCAGCCTGGTGCGTCAGTACATCCGCTGAGTACGCAAAGAATCGCGTTCAGTTTGATCGGCCCATCGGACAGTTCCAAGCAGTCAAACACCGCTGTGCGGATTCACTTTGCCGACTAGAACAAGCTCGGGCAGCGACTTGGGATGCGGCCGAACTCGATCCCCGTGATGAGCAATTCCCACTAGCGGCTGCAGTAACTGGAGCCTTAGCTGCAGTGGCGGCATTTGAGTGCGCTAAAGATGCCATCCAGATTTTGGGTGGAATCGGGTACACCTGGGAACACGATGTTCACCTATACCTTCGTCGCGCCACAGTGGCCCGATACCTGAACGGTGACCCTGTGCCCTGGCGGCAGCGAGTGCTGCAGCAGGTGCAGTCGGGGGTGCGCAGGTCAATGACCGTTGATCTGCCCGAATCTGCCGAGGAGTTCCGGCCAGAGGTGCGCAGCATGATCTCGGAACTTGAGCAGGTTGATCGAGAAAACTGGAACCGAGAACTCGCCGATGGAGGGTGGATTGCTCCCCATTGGCCACAGCCTTGGGGTCGTTCAGCGAGCGGCTTAGAACAGCTTGTTATTGACGAGGAATTTCGCCAAGTAGGCATACGGCGACCGCATATCCAGATTGCTGGATGGGTAGTGCCCACCTTGATTGCACATGGAACCAGCGAGCAGCAGGAGCGATTCATTCGTGCATCTCTGCGCTTTGATTTGCGATGGTGTCAGCTCTTTTCTGAGCCCGGGGCAGGCTCGGATCTGGCCTCGGTCGCAACTCGTGCTGAGCGGGTGGAAGGTGGCTGGTCGTTAACGGGACAAAAGGTCTGGACCACGCTCGCCACCGAAGCAGACTGGGGGATCTGTCTGGCGAGGACGGATCCAACTGCTCCGAAGCATGAGGGCATCACTTGCTTCTTAGTGGACATGCGCACTCCCGGCATCGAGATTCGCCCGCTCCGTGAACTCACCGGGTTTGCGATGTTCAACGAGGTGTTCCTAGATGCGGTTCTTGTGCCGGGGGAGTGCGTTGTGGGCGAGGTGAATGGGGGTTGGAGTTGTGCTCGCACCACCCTCGAGAACGAACGCGTCTCGATGGGATCGGGGTCATCGTTCGGTCCTGGACTTGAGTCTGTGCTGGATCTTGCAAATCGGGCAGAGTCTGCTCTCGATGCCCGAGTCGGAGACGTTCTGGGCGGGTTACTTGCTTCGGCTCAGGCGCTATCAGCTATGGGTCTGCGAACGACCCTTCGGGCACTGAGTTCCGAACTTGAAACCGCAGCTGTGGGTCCGGGTCCCGAGGCAAGCATTCGTAAACTTCTTGGCGTTGAACACGAACAGCGGGTGCAGGAAGTGGGCATGGATCTGCTGGGTTCGACCACCGTGATTGACCAGGATGATGGTGCAGTTTGGTTCGGAGGATTCCTTGGGAATCGTGCTTTATCGATTGCAGGGGGGACCTCTGAAATCCAACGAAACGTCATTGCGGAACGGCTCTTAGGCCTACCGCGAGACGAACTCTCAACATAAACTGACACGCGTGTCATACAGTGCAGGTTTACGCCAAGGGGGCACAGCACATGAGTTCGGCACTTGAGGTCAACGTATCCACCGGAGAAGCCAACCCGTACACGCCATCCGTGGCTGCTGACCCAATTCCTTTTTATTCCGCTTTGCGAACTCACTGTCCTGTAGCCACGATGGAAGGGATGCAGGGCGCTGGGGTCTACATCATCAGTCGCTATGAGGATGTTCGTTGGGCGCTCAAGCATCCCGAGATATTTAGCTCGGACCTTGTTGCAGTAGACATTGGCCAAGACCGCCCGCTTATCCCGCTGCAGATCGATCCCCCAGAACACGCAAAGTACCGTCGAGTGATTGACCCAACGCTTGGTCCGCACGAGATGGCACCACTCGAAGACGAGATCCGGATCCGAGTGAATGAAGTCATTGATCAGTTCGCAGCTGATGGTCAGGTGGATGCCCACGCTCAATTTTCGGTGCCACTTCCAGGCAAGGTTTTTCTGCAGATGACGGGGCTTCCCCTTGATGACCTTGACCTGTTGCTCAATTGGAAAGATGAGATCATTCGACCCGGTGGGGGCCTGTTACCTCCAGAGGAAGCAACCCCTCGCAGGCGTGCAGCTGGCGCCGACCTGTATGGCTACTTTGCCGATGTCTTGAGGGATCGAGCAGAGAACCCTGGAACCGACCTGCTCAGCAGATTCTTTGGTACTGAGGTAGATGGCAGAGAGATGTCCAACGATGAGATGTTGGATATCTGTTACTTGTTCATTCTGGGCGGACTCGACACCGTCACCTCAACACTGGACTGTTCGCTTGCATACCTTGCTCAAAACCCCGAGTACCGTGCCGCGCTCGTTCAGGACCCAAGCCGAATCCCGGCGGCGGTAGAGGAGTTGCTGCGCTTTCATACTCCCGTCATGCAGATTTTGAGAGTGATTAAAGAACCGACGGAGTTGCATGGGGTCAAGATGAATACGGGTGACACGGTGCTCTTGATGCTCGGTGCTGCGGACACTGATCCAAGTGAGTTTGGTGAAACCGCTGAGGAGTACTGCATCGACCGCGAAGTCAACCGACACCTCGCCTTTGGTGGTGGGCCACATCGGTGCTTGGGATCTCATCTAGCCCGGCTCGAGCTTCGTGTGGCGCTCGAGGAGTGGCACCGGCGAATCCCCGACTATCGGATCACCGAGGGGTTCGAATTGGCCTATTCGCCAGGAATCCGAGAGGTAGAAAAGCTGCCGCTCGAGTTCATGCCGCTCGAGTTCATGCCGCTCGAGTTCATGCCGGGAGAGTGAACGAATGAGCAGTCTGAAAGTTTTCTTGGACGTTGAGGCCTGCACAGGCCACGGTCGTTGCTATTCCCTAGCTCCAGCGGTGTTTAGCTCCGATGATCTTGGTCATTGCGAAATCCTGCTCGCTGAGCCACCCGAGGAACTACGCGAGTCCACGCGGCGTGCTGTAGCAACCTGCCCCGAAGGCGCGCTGAGAATTGAAGAAACAGCATGAAGGGCGAGACGGCATGAGACTGCCCATTATTGATGCCGACGGTCACGTGTTTGAGCCTTTTGACATGTGGATCGAGCGTTTGCCGGAGCAGTATCACGACCGGGCCTGGCGGCGCGAGCGAGCCGAAGATGGCACCGAGCAGATTCTGTTTTATGGACACCCCACCACCATGGAGTGGACCGTTGGCACCCTGTGTACCCCGGGCGGACTCGCCGAGGGAGGTCGCCTAGATATTGATCTCGATACCGAGGTTGACCGCGGGGTGGATGACCCAGTGCGACGTATTGAGTTGATGGACGAACAAGGCATTGCTGTCAGCGTGCTGTTTCCGACCATGACTTTGGGACTTGATGACATCCCTGAGGTGGACTTTCGCAATGCCTATGCGCGGGCGTACAACGACTGGATCTGCGAGTTCTGTGCTGAGGATCCCATTCGGCTGCGCTGGGCTGGTGTGATCCCACTTGCAGATCTGGAGTTTGCCCTGGCCGAAGCAGAACGCGTTCTGGCTGCTGGGGCCACCACCGTGATGCTGTCACCAATCCCGACTCCTTCTGGCCAGACACTTGGAAGCGCAGAGCTCGATGCTTTTTGGTCGATGATGGAAACTGCTGGAGTGCCGGTGGTGGTACACGCATCAAACCCCGGCTCACCTTCGCTTCGGATCCATAAGCTGCTCAAGAACAGGGCACAGTGGCAAATGGGAGTGCCGTTCCAGCTACAAATCGGGATCATGTACGTGATCGATGGTGGCGTACTTGAGCGTCATCCCGATTTAGAGGTTGGGTTCTTTGAGGGCGATGTCGGTTGGTTGCCGCATTGGCTTGGGCGACTTGACGAGACGTATCAGAAGATGGCGTTGGTGGTGGACGTGCCCGTCCGCTCGGCCGTGGAACAGTTCAAGGCCCAGTGCGTGATCTCTGGTGAGCCAGCGGACTCTGGTCTTGGGGCAACCGTTGCGTTGATTGGCGCAGAGAATCTTCTCTGGGCAAGCGACTGGCCTCACCAAGATGGTGCGTGGCCTGATCCGATCGCACTGCTTCGTGATCGTCCCGATCTAACTAGTGAGCAAAAGCGCAGCATATTTGTCGACTCACCGGCTCGCTTTTATCGGATCGACTTAGATGAGGTGATGGCCCACTTAGGTGAGGGCTGGTCTCGTTCTGCAGCAATTCCTAGCTAACAGCCCCACCCATACAAGTCCTAGTGGCCGGTGAACTTTGGGTCGCGTTTCTCGCTGAAGGCCGCCATTCCTTCAACCAAATCGCTTGAGGCAGTGGCCAATGCTTGGAAGTGGCCTTCGGTTTCGAGCAACGTGCCTAGATCGGTCTCGAAACTCCGATTGAGGAGTTGTTTCGACAAACCCAGGCTTCGGGTAGGGCCACTAGCCAACTGTGCAGCAAGTAGTTCGGCTTCAGCAGCGAGTTGTTCAGAGTTCTCGTAACACCTCATGGCTAGGCCCTCGGAAACAGCTTGAGACCCGAGGATCTTTCCGCCCAACAGCACAAGCTCCTTGGCTCGTGCTGGGCCGAGCAATCTGGGGAGCAAGTAGGCGCCGCCGGCATCGACAACTAATCCCCACTTTGCAAAGGTCCACATAAACGCGCTGCCGGGCTGAACGAGCACTAGGTCACAGGCCAGTGCGATGTGAGCACCTGGGCCGACTGCATAGCCGTCAACGGCGGCAACGGTTGGTTTGTCGAGTTCCCACAGTTGCTGCACGATTGTTTGCACCCCTACACGGAGCGCTTCAGATGTGGTTCGTGGGTCGAATCCCGGTCGGCCTGCTTGTGAAACGGTTGAGGCTCCCAAGTCCATGCCGGAACAGAACGAACCACCGCTCCCGGTGATGAGAACTGAACGGACCATGTCGTCAGATCGCGCTCGGTGTAGCGCCGCCACAAGCTGATCACGCATCTCTACTGTGAGAGCGTTGCGGGCCTCGGGTCGATCAAGGGTGATGCGCAGCAGGCCTGCGGTGAGCTCTACGGAGATCATTTCGCGTTCCTTGTCAGAATGTTTACAACCGACACGCCTGAGCCGCGGCCACCGACATTGTGTTGCAATGCATAGCCATTCTTGAGCGCTACTTGCCGAGGGCCCGCCTGTTCACGTAGTTGCCACCAGAGCTCAATAATCTGGGCAATTCCGGTGGCCCCGATGGGATGGCCTTTGGCGAGTAACCCGCCCGAGGTATTCACTGGCATTGACCCACCGATTGCGGTTTCGCCAGCGGCCGAGAACGCACCCCCCGTACCTTTTTCGCAGAATCCAAGGTCTTCAATATCTAAAATCTCGGTGATGGTGAAGCAATCATGGACCTCTGCGCAGTCCAATTGTTTGGGATCAATGCCTGCCATCTCATACGCCCGAGCCGAGGCCAAGCGACTCGCGAGCAGACCCAAGTAATCCTGTTTCTCATGTAAGTAGGGGTGATCAGTTGCGACTCCAAACCCAGCTACATACACGGGGGAATCGGTGAACTCTTGAGCGCGCTCAGCCGAAACGAGCAACACTGCTGCAGCACCGTCAGTTTGTGGGCAGCAATCAAGTAGCCCGAGGGGTGAGCAGACCTCGGGGGCAGCGAGAACTTGATCGACGGTGATCTCGTTTTGGAAGTGAGCAAAGGGGTCACGTGCGCCGTTGTAGTGATTCTTCACTGCTACCGAGGCGAGCATCTCTTTTGTAGTGCCGTACTCATGCATATGGCGCGTAGCGAACGGGGCAAAGAGCACCGGTGCAGATTCGCCGCGTGTGTAGATAGGGTGTCCACCGGCGGCACGAGCCAACAAGCCCTCCTCGGCGGATTTATCTCGCATCTTCTCAACGCCAATGACGAGTACCACGTCATGCACCCCAGAGGCCACCGCCATAGCTCCCACTCGAAAGGCATCTGAGCCAGTGGGACAAGCGTTTTCGATCCGGGTGCAGGGAACCCCACTGAGTCCGATTGCGCTTGGAACGGTGTTACCACCGATACCCTCCTGACCCCATAGGGTGCCTCGCTGGGTGGCGACAAACATGGCCTCGACCTGGGATGGGTCGAGGCCCAAGTCAACCGACTCTCGGCAAGCACGCCAAGCACCGGCGGCCATCTGCTCGTAGCTCTGATCAAACAACTCGCCGAAGCGGATCATTCCAGCGCCGACTACGGCAACTTTGTTCCATGGCCCAGGGGTCTTCATGTTGATGGCCTCTCGATTGTCTTGTCGCTCGCAGTAGCTACCAGAGCCGCGTAGCCATAGATGGGTACGCCCCGCTCAAGTGCGTAGCGGCGCAACTGCAGCTCTACCGGAACTCCGATATACAGGTCTGATCCGTCGCTTGCACCCTGACAAGAGATTCGGGAGCCGTCCTCTAAGTCGAGGACGAGGAGCGGTAGCGGAGCGACGAACGGTGCTGGCATGGTTTGGTTCACCACAAAGGTTTGTACGGTGCCATGCAGAGGAAGGGGAATGATTTCAAACTCGATTGCCCCACAGCCAATGCAAGTTGGATGGACATTGGGCGGGGTGTTGACCGTGGCGCAGGCCAAGCAACGTGCGCCAAGAAGCGCCAACATCTCATGTGATCCGCGTACAAACATTGCAGACCCAGGAGGCACTGCCATCTCGACGGTTTCACCCGAGGCTACGAGTTGGCCCCGGCAGCGAAGCGCCTCGGTGTAGGTCACCTCTCGGCCACCGCTCAGATGTTGCTGCACAACCGATGACCCAGGGACGGGTGAGGTGACCTGAATTGACAGTGCTGTGGCGCGCCCGCCTCCGAAACCAAGTGCGATTAAGTTTCCCGGTTCACCCAAAGCAGCAGCAAGGCCAAGCAGCGGCGCAGCGGCCCCCGTGTCGCCGAGCTCGGATCTGGCTGCACTCGACACGACTTTGATTGACCCCAATCGTTCCCCAAGGGTTCGGCCAAGGCGACCATCTGGATCTGGTAGCGACCAGCGAGTGCTTGGGTCTGCACTGAGCGAGGAACCAACGGTCTGACAAAGAGGTAGAAATACTTGCTCGCGAAACAGTCGGCCGTCGTAGACCTCTCGAGTTTCAGTCTCTAGGTCTCCTCGGTAGCGGTCCAATACCGGGGACCACTCGGTGGTGACCTGACCGAGCGAGGCGGGGCCTTCGGCTGCAAGCAGAACAGCCACTGCACCGGCACCACTCGCTGCCTCCAGCCCTGATCCAAGAGCGGGGAGCAGGGAATCTGAAGCGACCACAAGCGCAGTGCTCACACGGCCAGAAATAACCGCATCGGCAGCGGCTAGGAGGGCGTCGATGCCCGCGTGGGGTGAACCCGACAGCAAAGCTGCCTCGCTCTGTGGGTGCAGCCTCAGGGCTGCGCTCAAGAAGCTTAAGTTTGGCCCCTCTGCGAAGGGTGGTCGGGTGCAGCCCCACCACACACCACCGATCTCCTCGGGAGGAATGCCTGCAGCAGTGATTGCGCGACGAGCAGCTAACCAAGCCAGCGTCAAAGCGTCCTCTGATGGGCCACAGACTGCTACTTGACCGCGGCCACCGGCCCGTCCCCATCCTGCCGCTACCTGCGCGACGGGCAGCCTGAGCGTGGGTGCCGCGACACCGATCGATAGGACTGCGCTGTGACATTCACGAGGTGTGCTCACTGCGCCATCTTATCTGACGCTGGCGTCAGTTCTTGTGGCCTCTTCACTGCAGGCAGGTTCAGGCCTGCAGAATGGTCACTGATGCGTTGGCGCCGCGACCGATCGTGTGAGCGAGGCCAACGCGAGCAGCCTCGACTTGGCGGTGGCCAGCGTCCCCGCGGAGTTGATGCACGAGTTCAACGATTTGGCCCAAAGCAGATGCTCCAAGGGGTTCGCCTTTGGAGAGCAATCCGCCCGAGGAATTGACGGGCAGTCGCCCCCCAAGAGCAAAGGATCCCTCGGCTAAAATCTGCGCCTGTTGACCGGCCTGGCAGAGCCCAAGCTCGGGCCAGGTCAAGAGTTCCCGTGCTGCGTCAGTGTCTTGGCATTCGACCAGATCAAGATCGGCAGGACCGAGACCAGCGCGCTCGTACGCATCCTCAGCTGCGAGGGTAGAAGGGGGAGTGATCTCGCTGTCGCTGAGTCCAGCTAGGGGGGTTGATTCATCGAGCACTGAGCCTGGAAGGTGGCTTCGCAATGAGGTAGCAAGCAGGCGAACCGACCCTGGCGGGGCAAGGTCTGCGCGCTGCAGCACCACTGCTGCAGCCCCCTCGTTCGGTGAGCACAGCATCCACAGGTGGAGCGGGTAGCACACCAGCTTTGAAGCAAGGACCTGCTCACGGGTAACTGCCGAGCGAAACATCGCATCTGAGTTCAGAACGCCATTGGCTCGGTTCTTGACGACTAGGTCGGCAAGGTCATGAGAGGTAATGCCTTGTTCAATCATGAGGCGCTGAGCCCGAAGCGCAAAATATGCCGGAGTTGCGGCAAGACCCGCGGTCTCCATCCAACTAGGAAAGAACGAGGAGCGGATCATTCCCTTGGGCATCTTCTCGATGCCAAGAACCAAGACGGTGTCATATTGACCCGACTGAATTGCAGCGGCCCCGAGCCCCAGCGCTGCGCCACCCGAGGCGCAGCCTGCTTCAACATCGATGATGGGACCACCCGTGAGCGCCAGACTGCTCAGGACTCGATGCCCAGCAGCCACCCCGCCATACGCAGTCGCGCAGAAGGTTGCCTGAAACTCTCCTCGGTGCACTCCCGCTTCGGATAGCGCTGCCTGCAGAGCAGTAGCCCCCATCTCGGTAGCAGTGAGATCGCCGTGTCGGCCAAAGGGGTACATCCCCACGCCTGCTAGTGCTACTGCCTTCATGGAGTTACTGCCTTCATGGAGTTACTGCCTTCATAGAGTTACTGCCTTCATAGAGTTACTGCCTTCATAGAGTTACCTAGCTCCTGATGCAGTGTCGTCCGATGCAGTGTCGTCCGATGTAGGGGCGAAGGCCCAGATCTGCATGGTGCCGGCATCTTGGTCAGCGCCAGCGGGAAGGTCCTCGATGATTAACCCCATGGGTTGACCAATCTGCAGACTTGCGGGGTCGTCTGCAGCAATTCGAGTCAGGATTCGAAGTCCATCCTCGAGTTGAACAACGCCGAACCCATAGGGAACGGGGCCGAAGTATCCGGGTGGCGCAGAATTGACGACGGTGCAGGCCCACAGCACCCCCGTGGACGGAAGCTCGTGATCCACAACGTCGTTAGCACCCGTATAGGGACACACCAATGCTCGCGGAAAGTGGCTGTGTTGGCTCTGCTCCGAGAATCCGCCGAGTAAAATTGCTTGGCCATCGCCGTTCCTGCTGATCATCGAATCGGTTTGCGGCCCTGCGCTCGCCATCAGATTTTCCTGCCAGCCTCAGACCAGGCCTGTTGACGAAGCACTCGCTTGAGCACTTTGCCATTCGGGTCTCTTGGAAGCTGATCAATAATTTCGAAACTGTCGGGACAAGACCACCGGTCAAGGTGAGATGCGCAAAATTCTTGTAACTCTTGCGGCGTGGCTTGGCTTTGACTCGGCCGAAGCTCGACAACTGCGTGCAGGTGTTCGCCGTCTCGTTCGTTCGGGATTCCAAACACTGCGCAATCAACCACTTGGGGGTGCTGATGCAGGACTTCTTCAATTTGCCGCGGGTAGATGTTCACGCCTCCCTTGATGACCAGGTCTACGTGACGATCCGTAAGGTAGAGCCAGCCGGCTGAATCCAGGTGGCCGATATCGCCAACCGTGAACGAGTCCGCAATCCAAGCCTCCTCGGTTTTGGCTTCATCCTCGTGGTAGTGAAAGCGCCCAAATGAGGGTTTCACATAGACCAAACCTGTCTGCCCGGCTGGCAGCACTTCCTTTGTGTCTGGGTCAAGAATCTGTAGTTCCACTCCCGGCCAAGGTGGCCCGACCGTGCCGGGGCGCTCCTTGAACTGTTCGGGTGAGGCCCTGGTTGCTCCGCCCTCGCTCATTCCGTAGAACTCCCAGATTTCTGCTTGGGGTAGAGCGTCAATCATGCGCAGTTTGACTGATACCGGGCAGGGTGCGCCGGCGTGTAACACGTGACGCAAACTCGTCAGGTCGAACTCAGCTAAGTCTTGGGGTGGTAACTCCAGCAGTCGAATGAAGTGCGCGGGAGTGAGGAAGGTTGTGGTCACTTGATACTGCTCAACGAGGCGACAAAACTCCCGTGTATCCCACTTATCCATGAGCACCACAGTGCCGCCAGCAAACAGCGTCAGGTTTGCGTAGCCCTGCGGTCCTCCGTGGTACAGGGGCCCGGCAACAAGGTGAATATCTTGCTCGGTGTAGCCCCACATCTGCGTCAACATGTTTTGCGAATAAGCCAAGACTTCGGCACTCGCTAGAGCGCCATGAACCACTCCCTTGGGGCGGCCGGTGGTACCCGAGGTGTAGATCACAGGCCAAGGGGCGGGCCACAGGTACTCGACTGGTTCGGAGCTAGCGGATGCCAATCTCGCTTCATAGCCATCGGTAGTCTTATCGCCAACGAAGATCACCGGGCAGGCTGGCTCGGCTGCGGCCACCACGTCTTTCAGGTCGACATGCGCAATCAGCATGCTGGCCTGTGAGTCACTCAGCACATGTGCCAATTCGGCGGGAGCAAGGTGAAAGTTTACCGAGAGTGCTGCACAGCCCAGTTTGGCGCTGCTCGCAAGGCACTCCACAAACTCCACCAGGTTTGGCATCATAATTGCGAGCCGGTCGCCCTCGCTGAGACCTTCGGCGGCGAGTACCTGAGCCAGTCGAGAGGCTCGATCGTGGAGTTGGGCATAGGTCAAGCTGCGTTCTTCGCTCCTTATGGCGATGTGGCCCCCACGCAGAGTTCGGTTGCCTTCGTAGCCATTCATGCATGCTGACGTTAGTGTCAGTTAGATATGGATGAGTCATGGTTCGATGAGTCGCAGTTGAATACGGCGAACAAGGTCTGCAGTTTGGACGAGGCCATTAGCTTTGTTCAGGCCGGTGACGAGGTTCACCTGCTGTGTTCGCATACCCGATGGTCTGCCGCTGCGCGTGCATTGATTCGCAAGTGGTGGGGTCAGGACCCCGAGTGGACGCTGGTCATGCTGTCATTGTCAAGCTTGGGAACCTTGTTCTTTCGAGGCGGACTCGTCAGCAAGGTCGTGACCGGGTATTCGGGCGACGTGTTTCCCAACTTCAGTCCGAACCCACGCTTTGCAAGCGCCTATCTCTCTGGTGAGGTGCAAGTTGAGCACTGGTCGTTTCTGAGTTTTGCGCAACGAATGGAGGCCGCAGCCCGAGGCCTTCCAGCCATCACGACTCATTCACTTGCAGGATCCTCGATGGAGACAAACCAGGGATACGCCAGCGTAGAAACACCCTTCGGGAAGGTCGGGATGCTGCAGGCTTATGCGCCCGATATTGCAGTAGTGCATGGCGCGATTGCCGACGCAGCCGGGAACATTGCCTTTCACCCTCCGATGCTCGAAGGCGTCTGGGGTGCGCTCGCTGCCAAGCGCGGCGTGGTTGCCACAGTAGAAATAATTGTGGACGACATCCGACCCTGGGCGCATCTAGTTCGCATCCCGGCCCATCAGGTTCTGGCCGTGACCGAGTGCCCGCTGGGTGCTCACCCCGGCGGGCTGTACGGAACCTTTACCCCGGCTGAACCCTATGGAGAAGACCTGCAGTTTTGGTCGCAGGCTCGAGACGTGAGCCGTCTCGATGACGACGAGTTTGATGAGTGGATCAACAAATGGGTGCTCGAACCCGCAGACCAGACTGAGTATCTGGAGCTTCTTGGGTCTGAACGGATCAGTCGTTTGCGCCAGCGCGCTCAGAGCGACTCGTGGAAAGCCGACGCGGCTTCGATGCCGCCCGAGCTTGAGTCCCCGGCGAATGACTGGGAGCGCGCCGCGATTTTTGGTGCGCGCACACTCGCTGATCGACTCGTAGCTACGCAGGCAGATACGGTGCTCGCAGGTGCTGGAGTTGCCAACCTTGCAACTTGGTTGGGCGCAGAAATGGCTCGTGAACGCGGCGCCCCAACTGTGCTCACTGCAGAGCTTGGCTTGCTGGGATATGAACCGACTCTTGCTGACCCTTTTGTGTTTAATCACCGAGCCTTCCCATCGGCGACCATGCTGGCGGATAGCGATTGGGTGCTCGGGGCAATGATCCCTGGCCCTGCAACGAGTTGCATCGCATGTCTGGGGGCAGCTCAGGTTGACGCTGCTGGGAACATCAATTCCACCGTGATCCCGGGCAAGGTATTTTTGGTCGGATCCGGGGGAGGAAACGATGTTGCAACCACAGCCGACGAGGTCGTGATTGTGACCACGCTGAGCGCAAAGCGAACCGTCAGTCAGGTTCCGTACATCACCTCACCGGGGGACCGGGTGACTAGAATTGCGACCGAATTGGGAGTGTTCCGTAGGCTAGAAACTACGGAGGGGGAAGCAGAAAGTAGCCAGACGCTCTTCGAGCTGTTCGCTGTTGCCACTGGGATGGAGGCGAGAATTCGTGAACGGCTGGGCTGGGAACTCATCATCGCCGAAGACTGCGTTGAACTAGAACCTCCAACAGCACAGGAACTGCAACGTCTTCGCGGGTGGGACCCGCAGGGTTTCTTTCTGCGCCCCTAAGCAGTGTTTGGTCGGCCGTCAGACCCATGCTCAAAGAGAGCGCGCAAGCCAAGAAGGTCGGCCTTGCCAGAGCCCAACAGGGGAATGTTGTCGAGTTGGCAGATCGCCTCGGGCCACTTGTAGCGGCTGAGTCCCTGCTCGTCGCACCACCGCTGGCAATCTTCTAGATCGAACGGCAGGCCGTTGCGCGTGGTGACCGCTGCTGCGATTCGCTGGCCGAGTCGAGCATCCTCTAGGCCGATCACCACCGACTGCGTCACGTCCGGATGAGCAGCGAGCACTGACTCGACCTGCGAGGGACTGATGTTCTCTCCGCCCCGAATGATCACTGAAGCTATACGCCCCGTAATGGTGATCCTGCCCTCGGTGATCTGCGCCAGATCCCCTGTGCGGAACCAGTCATCCGCGGTAATGCTCTGAGCAGTGAGAGTTGCGTCGGTGTAGCCCGCAAAGAGTCCGTGTCCTCGAACCTGAACCTCGCCCGTCTCACTGAGCCGGAGTTGTGTGCCTGGTGTTGCTCGACCATCAGTGGCGTGGAGGTACTCGCCTGGGTCACCCGCCCAAGAGGTCGTGACTGTTGGTGCTTCGGTCGAGCCATAGCTTCGCTTGACCACTGCTGAAAAACGCTGGCTGATCTCTTGGCAAAACTCCCGACTCACACCCGTGCCGCCAGCCGAGATCAGGCGGAGCGTTCTTACCTTCTTGGAGGTGAAACCGGAGGTTTGGACCATACTCAGGAAGAACGTAGGTGGTCCGACCATGAAGGTGACTCGCTCCGCCTCGATGAGGTCGAGCGCTCGCTCTGGGTCCCAACGATTCATCAGCACGCTGCGCATGCCGGCTGCTGCTGGCAGTGTCACGCCATTCAAGATTCCCGAGATGTGAGCCATCGGTGCAGGCATGAGCACAACATCCTCTGCGCCGAGAGCGTGAACCTGAGCCATGCTCTGCGCTTTGAAGCAGAGTGAGTCATGGGTATGGAGGACTGCTTTCGGCGCACCCGAAGACCCGGAAGTATGCAGAATCAGAGCAACACCATACGGAGGTGGAACCACTTCGAGTAACGCTGATTCGGTGCGAATCATGTGCAGTGTTTCGCGGGCTGTGATGCTGAACGCATCTGGAATTGCTGCCAGCATGACGTCGACCTCTTGAGCGGATGCTCGATGATGTAGCGGGACTGCAGTCGCACCGATTTGCCAGCAGGCCCAGAGCAGCAGGGCGGCTTCTGTACTATTGGGGAGCTGCCAGGAGACGAGGTCTCCTGGGCGTACCCCAAGTGTGCGGAGCCCGCCGGCTAGCAGCTGAATCCGAGTGTCGCTCGGAGCGATGCTGCTCAGTGAGGCCGTAGAAGGGGAGTGGTCTACCTGCTGCCAGGTTGGAGCCAGTCCTGCATGATTCATGTGAAGTTCTGGGGAATCCAGCCGGGTGAATTTGAGGTGCGACCACGTGCGACGTTGCTGCCGATGTAATTCAGCTGTGCCTCGATGGTGCCAGCTCCAATGCATAACCCGCGGATGTCTCGGTAGACGCGCTCCACGGGATATTCCTGACTGTACCCGTAGCCTCCGAGCAGTTGAATGGCCTCATCGCACACGTGTTTTGCAGCCCTGTTTGCTGCGGTCTTTGCCATGGCTGTTTCCATGGCCGGTGGCGTGCCGCCTGCTCCGGCCAAGTGAACAGCGCGCCGCAGTAGGAGTCGCGCCCCGTCAAGCTCAAGGGCCATCTCGGCCAGCTTCCACTGCAGACCCTGAAGATCAGCTAAGGCTCGTCCACCAATGACGCGCTCATTCAGGTAACGGGTGGCGTATTCCAAGGAACCTTGAGCCGCACCGATACACATGGATGCATTTCCGCAGCGTTCATGGTTCAGGTGCGACAGGAGAAGTTTGAATGCGGAGGTATCTTCAGGTTGGCCAGCAATCAGCACGTCATCGGCTCGGATCAGAACATCTTCAAACGCGATCTCGGCCTCGGTCGCAGCATGCACTCCCATAGAGTGATGCACGCCCGTAAGTGTCACCCCCGGCCGGTCCATCTCAATGACGACGGCACCAATACCGCGAGCTCCCGAACCACCCGGCCAACGACACCAAACCAATATTCCCTGAGCTGCATGTCCCAGAGTTGAGTAATTCTTGTAGCCGTTGAGCACAAAGGTTCCGTCGCCCGCATCAGTCAGGGAGGTGCGCATATCTTGCACTGCCGACCCAGCGTCGGGTTCGGTAATACCGATCGAAAGCAGTGCCTCTCCGGCTGCTACTGCAGGGAGCCAACGCTGCTTCATTGCGGCTGGACCGAGATGCTCAATACCGCGTGGCGGACCGTTGAAGGTCAGCTGACACCAGATTGCAGTTGAGACATCCGCTCGAGCAATCTCTTCGAGCACGATCGAGGCCTCAACGTCTCCGTAGCCAAACCCTCCCCACTCTTCACCGATGGTGACGCGCAAGAGATCCGCCTGAGCCATTGCCTGAGCGGCTACGCGAGGTGGTTCCCCAGTTTGATCGCCCTGGGCGGCGCTGGGCTCAACCACCCGGCTAGCTATCCCTCGCGCCAACTCGCGCAGAGCGAGTTGGTCCTCGGTCTCTTCGTAGGGATCGTGGCCTACTGCGGCGGACACTTTTCAGCCTGACTCTTTCTTGCGGCGAACGATCAGCGTGAACCGTTCGGTAACCACGGCGTTGCCAGACTCATCGCGCCAGTTCATCTCCCGCACGTAGAACTCCATGACTGCGGAAGTTGTTTCGCGTTCGTATACATCCGAGATGCTTCCCGTTCCGGTCAGAGTCTCTCCAACTTGTGGCGCCCGGCTGTACTCAAACTCTTGCTCGCCGTGAAGAATGATGCGGCCCGGGCCGCGAAGCTTGTTCATGGGCAACCCGGCCGCGCCGCCAGTACCCGATGAGCCCCAGTAGCTCATGACAAATGGCCAAGTTGGTGGAGTGCATGCCTGGTCACCGGTGTATCGATCCGGGTCATCTTTGACCGCCGAAGCAAAAGCCCGAACAGGGCCTTGTTCTATGCGGATGGTCTGAGTGCCCAGATCAGTGCCGATCAATTCGGTGAGCGCCAAGAATCCCCCTCGGTCAGTGTGAAACGTCAGAGAACTGACGCTTGCGTCAGTTTAGCTCGCTGCGGATGACTACGATGCGGCCACGGGGCTTTACGCCCGATGGGAAGGATGCACGCATGGGGATTTTACAGGACCGGGTAGCCGTGGTGACTGGCTCGGGCCGGGGTCTGGGCCGCGAGTTCGCGTTGGCTCTTGCGCGTGAGGGTGCTGCAGTAGTGGTGAATGATCTTGGGGTGACGCTTCGCGGCGACTCCACCCAGGATGATCCGGCTGGGCAAGTGGTGGCCGAAATTGAAGCGGCAGGCGGCCGGGCTGTGGCGGCCTATGAATCAGTGGCGGACTTTGATGCGGCTGGGCGCATCGTTGCCACGGCCGTCGAGCAGTTTGGGCAGATCGATATTTTGGTCAATAACGCCGGCATTGTTCGGGATCGCACATTGGTCAAAATGCAAGAAGAGGATTTTGATGCCGTGATAGGAACGCATCTGAAGGGCACCTTCAACCTGACCCGCCACGCTGCTCCAATCATGAAAGAGGCGGGCTACGGCCGTATCTTGAACATCACCTCATCAGCCGGGCTGAGGGGCAACTTTGGGCAGACTAATTACGGGGCAGCCAAGGCTGGAATTATGGGGATGACCTTTGTCTGGGCTCTCGAGCTAGCAAAGTCTGGAATTACCGTTAATGCTCTCGCTCCCGCAGGTGTGACTCGGATGACTGCCGACCTCTCAGATGCCGATGCTGTCGCAGAGATGCCAGCAAGCTTGGACCCTTCGCTCAACGCTCCGCTGATTGCATTTCTGGCTTCGGAGCAGGCGGGACATGTGAACGGCCAGATCTTTGGCCGCACTGACTTTAGCTACACGATCTTTCAGCACCCCAAGCAGATCGCATGGATGCATCGAGACGGAGGCTGGGACGTGCCCGGTGTAGTGGAGCAATTCGATACGATGCTCGGACAGCACCTGCAGCCTGTGGGGATGGTGATGCCGAAGGGCCTCAGTCAAGATCAGGCCCGCGACTGATGCTGAAAACTCAAGTTCAAGATCAAGTTCAAGATCAAGATGGAGCTCACGTTCAAGATGGAGCTCACGTTCAAAATGGAGCTCACGTTCAAAATGGAGCTCACGTTCAAAATGGAGATGGTCATGGCTGCTCAACCCAATGCTCAATCCGACAATCAGGGCGAGTTTCGAGACGAACTCGCCTCGATGCACGAAGCCTTCCCGGTTCTTGCAGAGGGGTTATCGGGCTATCTCTCGGCTCTAGACAGTCTGCCGGGGATCGACCGCAAGACTCACGAACTGATTCGCTTGACCTGCACGGTGATTCTGCGCCACGGTCCGGCAGTTCGCCGTCACGCGATGCTGGCGGCGGAGTTCGGAGCGAGTTGGCAAGAGGTACTTGGCACGATGGTGCTGACTCAACCGAGCTTTGGGCTGGTCCCAGCCCGAGAGATGTTGCCCTTTGCTCAAGAGGGGTTCGAAGAGGGCCGGCAGGCGCTCACCGAGGAGTGAGATGAGCACGCCTCAGCCCTTCCGTGTGCTGCCAAGAGTGACTGAAGAGAATCAGCATTTCTGGACGGGGGGCGAGCGTGATGAGCTGTGCTTTTTGCAGTGCGCACCCTGTGGCGAATGGATTCATCCTCCAGCGCCTATCTGCCCAGCTTGTTTGAGCACAGAAGTTGCTCCTCAGGTTTCCTCGGGCAAAGGAGTCGTGCATGCGTTCACGATCAACCGGCAGCTCTGGTACCCAGATTTGGATCCTCCCTACGTGGTGGCAATTGTTGAATTAGCTGATCAGCAAGGTCTGAGACTGACTACCAACCTGGTTGGTGTAGACCCTGAAGAGGTCGCGATCGGCCAGGCAGTCCACGTGGTGTTTGAGAAGTACGGCGAAGGCGAAGATGCCGTCTGGCTCCCCTTTTTTGAAATCAATCCCACTTCCGATTTGAGTGACTCAACTCCTGTCGCCCTAGTAGCGCCCGCAGCAAGAACTTGGTCACATATTGGTGAACGGCAGGCCGTCATTTCTGGCATCGGCCAGTCGCAGGTGGGCCGCCGCATTTATCGGCAACCGCTCGACCTCACTATCGAGGCTGCGCTCAGAGCGATTGAGGATGCAGGACTCGACCGCTCGCAAATCGATGGTCTTGCTACCTATCCGGGCAACATGAATGTTCCTCCCGGTTTTTCGGGAGTGGGCATCACCGAATTGCAAGACGCGTTGCGCCTTGAGCTGAATTGGTTCTCGGGCGGCCTTGAGCTGCCTGGGCAACTCGGTGCTGTAGCGAACGCTGTGGCTGCAGTTTCTACCGGACTGTGTTCACATGTTCTGTGTTTTCGAACGGTCTGGGAGGCCTCAGCCCAAGGGGATCGGAGTCGGTCCTCGGTGACGATGGGTGGCGGCGGGGGTGGCGGATATCGAGCCGATAGCTTCATGCAATGGACCCTGCCATTTGGTGCGCCTTCGGCTGCAAATTGGATTGGCATGATGGCGAATCGTCACTTCCACGAGTTCGGAACAACAAGAGAACAACTGGCTTGGATTGCGGTGAACTCCCGCCGAAACGCGCAGATTAATCCACAGGCCATTTATCGCACGCCGATGTCGGTGCAGGATTATTTGGATGTGCGAATGATCTCTGATCCGCTGTGCTTATACGACTGTGACGTGCCTGCAGATGGGTCAACAGCCTTTATCGTGTCGCGGAGTGATTCTGCCGATGACCTGCGCAAAGCGCCGATCAAAATCGAGGCCATGGGAACCGCGCTGCGGGGTCGCCCGAGTTGGGATCAGTTCGATGACCTGACCACGATGGCACTTCGTGACGCATCTTCGATGATGTGGGAACGCACCGATCTGAAGCCCGCAGACGTTGATGTTGCAGAGCTCTATGACGGATTCAGTTTTATTGCTCTGTGCTGGCTCGAAGCACTCGGGTTCTGCGGCAAAGGTGAGGGTGGTCCCTTTGTTGATGGCGGCGAACGGATCGCCCGTGAAGCGGCTGGTCGGTCTGGAGGAGTTGCTCTGAATACTCACGGCGGTCAACTCTCTGCTGGTCGACTTCATGGGTTCGGGTTCTTGCATGAGGCCTGCCTACAACTCTGGGGTGAAGCAGGGGAACGTCAATGCACCCTTCCCTCGGGTTCAACTCCACAAGTTGGTATTGCCGCTGCCGGCGGTGGGCCTCTAGCCGCCTCGTTTCTGCTGAGTTCCTGAGCCGGACAGGCAAGGCAGTTATTGCCGTATCACCGCAATGTCGGCCTGGGCTTTTTGATCCACCGTTGCTTCACCTAGAACTTCAAGGGTGACTCGGTGCAGCGTGGCTGTGAATGAAAACGGAGACTCGTAGTCATCACAGACGGGAAGCCCAGGGTCGGCTCCGCAGTGCAACCCTGCTCCTGTGAGGTTCCAGCGCATCGGCGTAAAGCGATCGATCGGGCCCTCTCCGAGCAGCCGACCGTCTGAGAGCAGTTGCATCTGTCCTTGGTTGTTTCCCGTGCGCGTGAACCGTGCTTCGAGGCACTGCACTCCGGCGGCTAGGTCCTCTTCGGTCTCGATGCGCACCCACTGCTTGCCCACCAGATTGTGCACGTAGACAAGGCGATTCTGCTGAACAAAAAAACTGAACCCTCCTTGTAGATTCCCGAGTGACAACAACACGCCCTCGCAACCCGACTCAGGAATCTCGACGTCGGCGCGCAAGGCGTGTGATCTGTTGAACAGCGGTGGTACTGCCTCCTCGGGAACCATGCCCGCACCCGGGTGGTACACGACCAAGCTGCGGTCTGCTGCTGCCCCGGTCGGCCGCCCCAAGGTGAACTCAGAAAACGGTCGATTATCTAGCGGCAGCACCTGATACTTCTCGGCCTCCTCCCACCATTTCGAGATCATGCTGGCCAAGCGGCCCGGGTCTT
>CAMDAT010000010.1 GCA_945888825.1 Bifidobacterium breve
GACGAGTACCCGGTACCCTTCTGCGTCGCGCACATAGCGGCCACGATCAAGCGAAGCGAGTACACGTGCGGGCGTTCTCTGTTCCGGGTCAAAAACTGGATCGACGGGTATTAGTCGACCTCCCGGGCGCACAACCTCAGCTAAAGCGCCGAGAAGAGTCTGAACTTGGTCGGTCGACAGGTGGTGGAGGAGTCCAACAACAATTGCTACGTCGAATTCTTCTACACCCAGTCCAGCTAGTTCGGTGACGTCTGCAGCGATGAATCGCGTATGTGGATCTGTGCGGGCTCGAGCAACCCGCAAGTAGTCCTCGTTAGCGTCTACCCCTACGTAGTCAACATCCCCTAAGAGAGGCCGTATGTCTCCGTCGCCACAACCAACGTCAAGCAAGCGCTCGCCGCTGACCGGCACCACGTGCTCCTGAACAATTTTCTTCATCGAGGTATCCGCTCCAATGACTTCTTTGAAAGCGTGATACCAAACTTGATGTGCGAGTAACCGGTCGCGGACTGCCATCTTTTTCCGATCTCCTAGGCGCTGAAAGACAGGACGACCTCAATAACACGGTCCAGTTCCCCATCCTTCATGTCAGAGAATACTGGAAGCCGAGCCAGGCGAGATGACACATCGTCCGTTACTGGGCAGGAGGCAGCATCTCCACCGATCCGCTGCCCCATCGGAGATCGGTGTAGAGGTAAATAATGGAATACAGATTGGACACCATGCGCACGACAGTGTTCAAGGAAGCGGTTCCGTGTGGGGTTGTCCCTGAGGAGAATCGGCATCATGTGATACGCCGGATCATCCTCAGGCTGATCGGGCGCCGGCAGTGAAACTCCGTGTTTCTCGGACCAGGTCGAGAGCTCCTCGGTGTAAGCGCTCACCGCAGTTTCCCGGCGTTTTTGGGTCTCAGTCGCGAACTCGGTCTGCGCCAGCAGGACGGCGGCGAGCGGGTCGGCGAGTAAGTAGCTGGAGCCCACGTCGACCCATGTGTACTTGTCGGTCAGTCCAAGCATAAACTTGGTTCGATCGGTTCCTTTTTCTCGGATGACGCACGCCCGTTCCCATAGTTGTCGATCGTTTATGACTAACGCACCACCCTCGCCGCAACTGAGATTCTTCGTCTCGTGGAAGCTAAATGTGGACATGGAACCCAGACGGCCCAGTGGTGTACCCCGGCTCGTGGCAAAGAGACCGTGCGCCGCGTCCTCAATCACCATTGCGCCACACTGATCCGCAATAGCGAGTAACGCGTCCATGTCGCAAGGTCGACCGCCGTAGTGAACTGGGACGATGGCCTTCGTGCGCTCAGTTATTAAGGAGGCCACTGAGTCAGGGGAAATGTTCATAGTCACGGGATCGATGTCGGCAAACACGGGTCTCGCTCCCATGAGCAGGTAGGCATTTGCCGTCGACACAAACGTGAATGACGGGACAATCACCTCATCGCCAGGTCCGATGCCTGCCAGCAGCGCAGTCATCTCGAGGGCTGCTGTGCAAGAGGGCGTCAGTAGAATCTGATCGGTACCGAGTAACGCTGATAGGGCATGGCGAGCGCGCTCCGTGAACGGGCCTTCTCCAGCGAGGCGTGCAGAAGCGAACGATTGCTCGACGTACTCCAGCTGCCGCGGAGCCGTTACAGCGCGATTGAATGGGACTGCAGCTTTCATTGTCTCAAAGATAGACTAACCACAGTTAAGGTAGGTCCCTCTGAGCGTGCACCAGACTGCGGAGCAGCTCAGTGCCGAGCTCAGTTCCGAAGGATTGGGCGCCCGACTCTTGCCCGCAAGGACATCTAAACGCCGCCTCTGTCATTTAGAAGGCTGCTGAGTTCGCAACTGCTTAGCTCGCGGGAGTGGGCTCGATAACCACGACGACCTGTCCCGCGGTAACGGAAGCACCGGACTCCACCTTGACTTCAGTCACGGTTCCGTCCACATCTGAGGCCACATTGTTCTCCATCTTCATAGCCTCAAGGACCACCACGGTGTCGCCCTTGGCCACAGTCTGACCAACTTCGACTTCAACTTTCACGATGGTTCCCTGCATGGGAACGGCGATCTTGCCGCTGCCTGCTGTTGCCCCAGCACTGCCGCCTGCGCCACCACGCTTGGGGCGAGCTTTGGCCGACCCACCTGCGCTAGGACCTGCAACTGCTGCCAGCTGAGATTCAGGAACAAACATGGAAACAGCAAATCGTTTGCCATTGACCTCGACATCAACCTCTCGTTTGACCTTTGGCTCGGCGCCATCAGCCTCGGTGGGGGCTTCTCCAGCCTTGCCGCCGATTCCGGTCAGGTCGAGCGTGTCTTCTACCCACTTTGTTGAGTGAGTAATCGCAGAGAAATCTGGGTGGCGAAGAATTGCGAGATCTGCAGGAATAGTCGTGGCTACGCCCTCAACCACCATCTCTTCAAGGGCACGAATCATGCGGGCAATCGCCACGTCACGGTTACGTCCCCAAACACAAAGCTTGCCGGTCAGGTTGTCGTAGTACTGGCTAATTTCATCGCCCTCTTCGTACCCGCCGTCCCAGCGAACCCCGTAGCCCGAGGCAACCCGCAGCTTGCTAAGCGGTCCGGGGGAGGGAAGGAACTTGCCTTCAGCAACATCCTCGGCATTGATTCGGCACTCAATTGCGTGGCCGTGAATGCGCACCTGCTCTTGTGTGAAGGGCAGTGCTTCGCCTGCGGCCACTCGGATCTGCAACTCGACCAAGTCAACATCGGTGACAAGCTCTGTCACGGGGTGTTCCACCTGCAAGCGGGTATTCATCTCGAGGTAGTAAAAGGACTCGTTCTCGTACAGGAACTCGACGGTTCCCGCGTTGACGTAATCGCAGCCCCGCGCAACTGCACAGGCGGCCTCGCCCATCTCGGCGATGATCGCCTCGGGAATACCTGGAGCTGGGGCTTCTTCGATCAGCTTTTGGTGACGGCGCTGCGCCGAGCAGTCACGCGTGCCTAGGTAGACCACGTTGCCGTGCGTGTCGGCCATGACCTGGACCTCGATATGGCGGGGCCCGGTCAGGTAGCGCTCCATGTAGCACTCGTCTCGGCCGAAGTAGGCCAAGGATTCACGCTGTGCAGACTCAAGTGCCGAGACAACTTCATCTGCTGAAGCAACTACCTTCATGCCTCGACCGCCGCCACCGTAAGCAGCCTTGATGGCGATGGGGTAGCCGAACTCTGCGCCAAAGGCCTCGACCTGTGACGGGTCTGTGATGATGTCGGTAGTTCCTGGAACTCCGTGCACTCCAACCTTTTCAGCTGCGAGTCGGGCCGAGATCTTGTCGCCCATAACGTCGATTGCTGCAGGAGGCGGACCAATAAAGGCCACGCCGATATCAGTGATTCGCTGAGCGAACTCACTGTTCTCAGAGAAGAACCCGTAGCCCGGGTGTACCGCTTCGGCGCCGGAACGAGCGATTACATCAAGGATCTTGTCAGCGTCGATGTAACTCTCTGCTGCAGTCTGCCCCCCAAGTGCATAGGCCTCGTCAGCCAAGCGCACATGGAGTGCATCACGGTCGAGATCGGAGTAGACGGCCACGGTGGAGATCCCGAGTTCACGACATGCTCGGATGACCCGAACTGCGATTTCTCCACGATTTGCGATGAGTACTTTTGAAAACACGCTCTATCTTTCCTCTGTGAGCTTCCTTCGCGCCAAATCAGCGCTCAACAAAACAAGATTTGCAGATCTACGCACGGTGCCCCAAACAGGCTCCACCAACGCCGACATGAAAGTGTTGCTCAGTTCGGCGGGTGCTGCAGAGGCCATGCAGGAACCCCTTCAAACTAGACCGATAGTTCTGCTTGCAGATCATCAAACGGCCGGTAGGGGAAGACTGAGTCGTCAATGGCAGGCGCCAGCGGGGTCTTCATTGCTGATGACGATCGGTCTGCCGCTAGCTCAGTTCCCCCCAGAACATCTGACGCTGCTCACCACGTGTTTGGCGCTGGCCGTCACTGACGCAACCCGAGAACTTGGTATTGAGCAGGTGAACATCAAGTGGCCCAATGATCTGGTGTGTGATTCTGAGCCAGTGAGTGAGCCAGTGAGTGAGCAAGTGAGTGAGACAGCGAGCGAGGACAGCGCTATTGGAACTGAGCGGGCTCCGAGCTACTTCAAACTCGGCGGAATTCTTGCTGAATTGCATCAGATCCCTGGGGTGGGGGAGTGTGCTTTGCTGGGCCTCGGTCTCAACGTGAATTGGCCTGAACTGCCCCCGGAACTAGTTGGAATTGCCTCTTCCCTGAACAGAATCGTTGGCCATGAGATTGACCGTGAGCAACTGCTGATCGAGTTGCTGACCTCGCTAGACGCCAAGTGGTTGCCAGAGCTTCAAAATCCCACAGGCGACCTCGCACTCCTCTTTCAGGCATATCGAGAGCGTTCCGCCACGATTGGTACACGCGTGCGAGTTGAACTTCCCCAGGGTGAACTCGTCGGAATGGCTACCGGTATTGCAGCAGATGGTGCGCTCCTGCTCTGTGATGACTCCGGCCATGATCACGTGGTGACCGTGGGTGATGTGGTGCACCTTCGGCCGGAGCGCTGAAGAGCGCTGAAGAGCGCTGAAGGGCGCTGAAGAAGGGAGACGGAAGAGTGCAGACCTTTCGCAGTCAGGGGTCGATCAGTAAGCGGTACGTATTGTCGAAGCAGGCCTGAGCAAACTCGGTGATCGGTCTGTGAGTAGGCAGCTCTCGCTGGTCCAGTCGGTGAGCAGGTTGGATCTGCCTGGCAGTCGAGACAACAAATAGTTCTTCTGCACGCTGAAGTTCAGAGAACGCAATCGGTGTTTGCTTCGCTGGTTGTCCAGCATCTGCGAGAGCCTCGAGGAGAAGCTCACGCGTCACGCCCGAACGGCACCCCGAATCAAGGGGAGGAGTGTGAAGGATCCCATCAAGAACCACAAAGACATTGCTCATCGCTCCGCTGCAGAGTTGCCCCTGAAGATTCGCGAAGAGCGCTTCGGCAGTTTCTGGGTGTGCCGCAAGCAGCGCTGAGTTTGTTGAATACCACGAGGTTTTGAGCCCTGCTGTGAGAGATGCTGGATCGAGTCGGTACGCACTGCTGCTAACTGCGATTGGTGATCGCTGAACCGTCATTGCGGAAGCAGCAAGGGTGAGGCTCTTTGAGTAGGTGATTCGCAGGCGTCCCGGGGTTGTGCCCCAGGCCTTGCAGGTTTCTTCTATTCCGAGCAGCAGTCCCTGATCAGCAATCGTTTCTAGCCCAAGCAGATCTGCGGCCCTGCGGAGTCGCTGCAGGTGGCGAGTGAGGGCAAAGGGTTGGCCGTTTCGGAGTTCAAGCGTCTCGAAAACAGCTATGTCACCGCTCATCGCAGCACTGTGCCTGCAGCTACCTGAAGCAGGTGACGCGCTTTGAGCTCGGTTTCTTGCCACTCTCCGATCGGGTCTGAGTCATATGTGATGGCTCCACCTGTCCCGAAATGAAGGGAACCGTCCTCGATCCAAAACGTTCGAATTGCGACGTTGAGATCGCCAATTGTTCGGTCCGCATCGACCCATCCAACTGCCCCGCAGTAAATCCCTCGGCTGCCTGGCTCAAGTCGAGCAATGGACTCGAGCGCAGCCAACTTTGGTGCTCCCGTAACCGAACCCGGAGGAAAGGTGGCTTCAATTGCCTCTGACCATCCAAGGCCCTCGCGCAGGGTTCCCTCAACGGTGCTGACCAGATGAAATAACCCCGGGTGTTGTTCCACGTTGAGCAGGCTGGGGACGGTGACAGACCCCCACTCGCAGACTCGACCAAGGTCGTTGCGGACAAGGTCAACAATCATGATGTTTTCGGCACGGTCTTTGGCTAGAAATCCATCTGCAGTAGCGGCTGTGCCTTTGATGGGAGATGACCAGACTCTTCGGCCGTCGCGAGACAAGAAACGCTCGGGTGAGGCGCTCGCCACCTGCACACCGTGAGCAGGCAGACGCACAACAGCCGAGAACGGTGCGGGGTTTCCCAGTGCGAGCGCAGCGCCTAACGCTGCAATGTCTTGTGATGAGTCCTGTGGCTGCTTGTCAGGTGCTGGCATTTCTGCTCGAAGGTGTCGTGTCAGATTGACTTGGTAGACATCGCCATTTGCGATCTCTTGGCGAATGGTTTCCACCCCGGCTACAAAGCCAGTTTGGCTCAGACTGCTTGTCCATGAGCGTGGGTCCGGGCCGCTCCATGGCAATCCTGGCCAAGGGCGTGCTTCGCGGACTGACCCAAATCGGGCGCAAGTTGGCGAACCCTCAAAGGGCAGGATAACGGCCCAAAATCCGTTGGAGTCAAGGGCCGAAAGGTCAGAGGTGACGTCCACTAGGTCGGTGCAGAGGCGGCCACCCAGCACAGCTAGTGGCTCGGCATGGCCCTGCCGGCGAAAGGTGGGTTTCGAAGTCACGATGTTCTCATCCTACGACTTGGAATTTGGCCAACGAACTGCAGACACATCAAAGCGTCACCTGAAAGATTCCGCAGAATTACTACAAACCCTGAGGGGCTCAACACGGCCCGGTACTTGTGGGCTGATACGTTCCTTCCGTGCCCCGCGTCAGATCTCCTAAGCCGCAGCGGAGTTGGACCCAGCGGGCCCTGCTCACCATGAATGTGTTGGTGATTTTTGCCTGCCTGTTGAGCGCCTTGGCATTGACACGGCTGCGGTCAACGATTGAGAACGTGCCGGTAGTAGACATCGGGTCTGCCTTAGCTCCCTCCGCAGAAGTTACCGAGCCGCGCAACTTCTTGATTATCGGGACCGATTCGGCCGCCGGTCTAGCCGATGATGACCCCGTGCTGAACAAGCGCTCGACTGGTGGCCAACTAGCAGACGTCATCATGATCCTTCGGGTGGACCCTCGAGACAAGTCAGTTCGCCTGCTGTCGATTCCTCGGGATAGTCGGGTTGCGGTCTCCCCGAGCGGAAAGATGGAGCGCATCAATGCCGCCATGGGTGGAGTCGATGGTGAAGCCAATCTGGTGCAAACCATCAAACGCAATTTTGGGATCCAGATCGACAATTACGTGCAGGTTGACTTCTTATCGTTCAGAGATCTTGTCGAGGTTCTCGGCGGAGTGCCGGTGTACTTCACAACTCCCGTTCGAGACGAGAATTCTGGTCTGGCTATCGATGAACCCGGCTGCAAACTGCTCGACCCAGTACAAGCCCTGTCCTATGCAAGGGCTCGGCACTTTTATTTCTACAAAGATGGCAAGTGGCGTCCCGATGGCACCGGCGATCTCGGGCGAATCAGTAGGCAGCAGGACTTTATGAAGCGGGCGCTGCGCCGTGCTGCAGACAAGGGCATGCGTAATCCAAATACGGCGCTGGGAGTGATCAACGCTGCGGCGAGCTCCGTCAAGATGGACTCCACCCTCGATGTGGGAACACTGCTTTCACTTGCTACGCAGTTTCAGAGTTTCAACCCAGATTCTCTGCAGTCCGTGCAGATTCCGACCTATGCGGCGCCCAGAGGTGGCATTGCGTATCAAGAAATTGACTGGGCAGCGGCCGAGCCACTGCTCGAGCCATTCAGAGGTGTGGCACCCGGAGCGACGCCAACGAAGCAACAAGTCATGGTTGACGTGGCTGCGCGCCCAGCACAGATGGAGATAGCCACTGGAGCTGCGGTGCAACTTGATACTGCAGGATTTGATGCCGAGGTACTGGAAGATCGCACTGCTGGCCCCGTAACCAAAATTCAGTACGGCCCACTTGGCAGGGACGCAGCAGTACTGCTGGCCGCACAGCTCAAAACCATCCCGCAGTTTGAACGCAATGATGAGATCCAGGGTTATCGGGTGATCCTGACCGTTGGAACAGATTTCACGGGTGTGTCCGATACTGCGGTTCCAGTCGACTCGCTCCCAGCCGATCAGTTGCCACCTACAGACGCACCTGAACTGTCAGCAACCACGACTCCTGAGACTTCTTCGACTGCACCTCCGCTAGACGGCGAGCCAGTTGGTGAACCGGCACCCGATGAGGCCGAGGTGCCGGGCGTGGTGCCCACGGACCCGGCAGCAGCAGCCCTATGTAGGTAGCCCTGTGCAGGTAGCCCTGCTGGGAGTGGGCTTCTGGGGCGTCTCGTTGCGAGATCTTTGAAGAGTGACCAAAATCTCAGTTGAGGCCGTAACCTAAACTTCAAGTTCAAGTTTTATGAAGGGGTTCACTACATGGGGCGAAAGATTGCAGTTGTTGGGGCGGGGTATGTGGGACTCACCACGGGTGCCTGCCTGTCCCACCTTGGCCACGACGTGACCTGTATTGAATCCAACCCGGATAAGGTCGAACTGCTCTCGCAGGGTCGGATTCCCATCAGCGAACCAGGGTTGGCCGAAATTGTTGAAGAGGGCCTGAGTTCGAATCGCCTGCGTTTCACGATGGACCGTGAAGCCGGAGTGAAGGATCGCGAATTCATCTTTCTCTGCGTGCCCACACCGCAAGATGAGGACGGCTCTGCAGACTTGTCCTATCTCGTTCAGGCAGCATCCGAGCTCAAGCCGTACTTGCAGCCTGGCTCCATTGTCATCAACAAGTCCACGGTGCCGGTTGGGTCAACCCACGTAGTTGCTGATGCCCTCGGTCGATCCGACGTGCACGTGGTTTCAAACCCTGAATTTCTTCGAGAAGGTTCAGCCGTGGCTGACTTCTTAAAGCCCGAGCGAGTGGTGATCGGCGCCGATGATTCAGATGTCGCAGCCAGAGTCGCAGGCTTGCAGCTTCGGCGTTCGGCACCGCTTCTCGTGACAGACCCGGAATCAGCCGAACTCATCAAGTACGCCTCGAATGCGTTCCTCGCCACCAAGATTAGTTACGCCAACTCGATTGCCGCATTGGCCGAAGCTGTTGGCGCAGACATGGATGACGTGGTCATTGGCATGGGCCTTGATAGTCGCATTGGGTCGAGCTTTTTGCAGCCAGGTCCGGGTTGGGGTGGCAGCTGCCTACCGAAGGACACCAGTGCACTGATGTACACGGCTCAGTCGGTCGGGTACTCGTTCAGCATGCTCGACGAAGTGGTCAAAGTGAATAATGCGCAGTTTGACCGTGTGGTTGAAAAGACCGAGCAGGTCATTGGCGGCAGTCTTGAAGGCATGACAATCGCCGTGTGGGGCTTGACCTTTAAGGCGGGCACCGATGACCTACGGGAGTCGCCATCTTTAGAGGTGATCGGCAGGCTCAGGGCCAAGGGCGCCAAAATTCGCGGTTATGACCCAGAGGTCAAAGGGTCATCCCCAATTCTAGATGGCATCGAGATTGCACTTGATCCCTACAAATGCTGCACGGACGCGGACGCACTTGTTGTCCTCACCGAATGGCCAGAGTTCTCGACTCTCGACTTGGACCGGGTAGTTCAGGAACTGAACTCGCCACGAGTGGTGGACACTCGAAATGTCCTCGATCGTGTGGCCCTTCGCCGGCGAGGTTTTGTCTACCGCGGTATCGGCAGGGTTTAAGCGCTTCGGTAAACCGGGCCGAACTCTCTTGACTCGGCCGTTCGCCTAGTCGAAGGACCAACCCCCTTCCAAACACCTGCGCGAGACTCTTGTGATGTCCGAGACGCCACGTGTGGCCATCACGCTCACACAATGCTGGCATCAGGTGCCGGGCGGTACCACTACTTCCGTTCAGCGACTTGTCGATGCCCTGAGTCGGACTCATCAGGTCCAGATGGTGGGAGTCGGTGCTAGAGGGGATCTGCGCAGGCCAGCAACTTGGCTGAAGTCGACTCCTCCAACGGATTGGAAACCGCCGATTGAACTGCTTCGGATGCCTCTACCAGTGCCACTTCTCTACGACGCATGGACTGCAACCGACTGGCCAAAAATTGCGCGCCGAACCGGGGACATTGACCTGATTCACCTGACCATTCCGATGCGTCCCCCAGTTGAGAAAACCCCCTTGGTTGCAACCGTGCATGATCTCTTTGCGTTGACTCGCCCAGAACTCATGACGAGCCGCGGAGCCAAACTTATGCGCACCGGTTTGGAGAACATTTTCGATCGGGCCAAGCGTGTCATGGTGCCCTCTCAGTGTGTTGCGGATGATTGCGTAGCGGCAGGCGTTGACCCGGGACGCCTGCGAGTTGTTCCCTGGGGTGTGACCCCGGTTGAACTCAAACCTGAGAGCGTCGAAGAGGTTCGGGAGCGCTACGGGCTTCCGGATAGGTATGTGCTCTTCGTGGGAACTCTTGAGCCTCGCAAGAATCTGTCAACCCTGATTCAAGCAATGCAGAAATTGGCAGAGCCAGATCTAGCCTTGGTGCTAGTGGGCCCAAGCGGGTGGGGCGATGCACTCGGGCCTGTGAGCGGAGATGGCTCTGATTCGCTTGGCTTGAACGTGATGCAACTCGGGTTTTTACCCGAAGAAGACCTTGCTGCGCTAGAACGCGGCGCGGTGGCTTTTTGCTTTCCGTCGCTAGCCGAGGGGTTCGGTCTGCCAGTGCTAGAGGCGATGTCTGCGGGAGCGGCCGTTGTGACTTCTTTGGGTACTGCCACCGCCGAGGTGGCCGGTGACGGTGCGCTGCTGATCGATCCGCTCAGTGTCACGGACCTAGCTGCGGCAATTGCCTCGCTGCTGAGCGATTCGGGTTTAGCCGCGGAGTTACGTGAGCGTGGACGGAAGCGATCTCAATTGTTCACTTGGCAGCGCTCAGCAGAGCTCACCCAAGAGGTCTACCGAGAGGTCCTCGAGTGAGCGCCCAGGCAAACTCTGAGCGAACCAGAGTCCTTGTGAATCTGACATGGCTGGTTCCCGGCGTAGTGGGCGGGAGCGAGGAGTCAACCACCGATGCGCTCCGTGCGCTGGCTGCAGATCTGCCGGCCGACCTAGAGATCCATCTGGCCGTATTGCAGCCATTTCTGAGCGCCCATCCTGATCTTGTGGAGAGCTTTTCCTGTCACGTACTTGCTGCTAGTGGGAGCAACAAATTTGCACGCGTCCTAGCCGAACAGACTTGGTTGGCTCGCCTGAGTCGAAAGATTGATGCGCAGGTCGTGCACCATGCTGGGGGAGTGGTCCCGCTTCTTCACCCGGGGCGAGTTGTACTGACAATTCACGACCTGCAGCCGCTTGACCTGTCGGAGAACTTCTCAACCACGAAGCGGCTGTACTTGCGACTCATGCTGGGTCGCTCGGCCAAGGCTGCTGATGCAATTTGTGTTCCCAGTGAGTTCACGTCACAGCGAGTCATCGCTCTTCTGGAAGTAGATCAGAGGCGCATTCGGATCGTGCCTTGGTGTCTCAGAGAGATGCCAGATGTAACAGGATCCACTACTCACTCCATCACTCACTCCACAACTCCCGCCGCCACTCACTCGGAGCAGTCAGACTCGCTCGAAACGAGCTCAGTTAGGGCGAAGCTTGAACAACACGGGTCACCATATTTTTTGTATCCGGCAGTGACCTACCCGCACAAGAATCATCTCATGCTGCTTGATGCATTTGCTGTGCTCAGGCAGTCATACCCTGAAGCGTCCCTTGTGCTGACCGGTGCCGCCGGGCCCATGGAAGAGTCAGTGCAGAAGCGAATAGGCCAGCTTGATCTTCAGGGGGCTGTGCAGCGAACTGGCCGAGTCAGTGCGGCTGAACTCGAAGACCTCTACGCAGGGGCAAGCGCAGTAGTGCTGCCGAGCTTGTACGAGGGGTTTGGTTTACCGGCTCTAGAGGCAATGGCCCGGGGATGCCTAGTCATTGGCTCAGACAGAGGTTCGCTGCCAGAGGTTTTCGCGTCCCAGGACCTAGTCGACCCCGAGGATCTGACAGCGTGGGCTGCCGCAATGCAGGCTGTACTAGTGATGAGTGACTCACAACGGGCTACGCGAAGAGAGGCCGGCTTAAGCCGCGCAGCCGCATTTAGCCCCGCTAGAACTGCAGCAGCATTGTGCGATTCCTATCGTTCAGTTGGAGTGGCAAGTGGGCGCAGGGCAGTCGGAGAATCCAGCGATGACACCTAAGCCGATGGACTTGCTCATCCTGTGCCCGCACTTTGCCCCCGATCTTGCGCCCACAGGTGAAGTCATGACCTCGATTGTCACTGCTCTAGCGGAGCGAGGCCACCGTCTGCACGTGATTACTGCTTTGCCTTGGTATCGCGATCATGCAGTGGAGCCCGGATGGGGTGGGCGCCCTTGGAGGACCGAGAGAACTGCTTGGGGAAAGATCACGCGCCTGCACCCGTTCCCAACCAATAAGGCCAACATTCCAGCTAGGGCAGTCGCCTTCGGTGGCTTTACATCTATGGCAACGGTCGCAGCCCTAGTGCACCGAAAACGACCAGATGCCGTCATGGTGATGTCACCGCCGCTACCGCTTGGGATTTCTGGCTGGCTTGCAGCGAGCACCCGTCGGGCTCCATTTGTGTTCAACATTCAAGATGTGTTCCCTGATGTCGCGGTGGAACTCGGAGCAATAACCAACCCCCATGTGATTGCCGTCGCATCTTGGCTTGAGAGGTTTTTGTACAAGCGTTCGCAAGCCATCACTGTCTTGTCCGAAGACCTTCGTTCCAATGTCGCGAACAAGCTGCAAGGCAACCGCCCCGAACGCGTTCACGTCATTGCGAACTTCGTTGACACTGACCGTGTTCAACCGAGCAAACGCGAAAACTCGTATAGGGCTGAGTACGGTCTTTCCGGCAAAACCGTGGTGCTCTATGCAGGCAACGTAGGTATGTCGCAGTCCCTTGACCTGATGGTCGAGGCTGCTCGTCGACACCAAGATCGCAGTGATCTGGTGTTTGTCATCAATGGTGGTGGCTCCTCGCTGCAGGACCTTGAGAGATCGGCTGCCGGGTTAGAGAACCTGAAGTTCATTCCGATGCAGCCTCGTGAGCGACTTGCTGAGTTGCTCGCTGCTGGTGACTTGCATGTGGTGCCACTCAAGCGCGGTCTGGCTCGATCGAGTGTGCCCTCGAAGCTGTACTCAATTCTTGCAGCTGCTCGGCCCGTCCTAGCAAGTGTTGATGCTGGTACAGAAGTAGCCGAAACCATTCGACGTGCAGGCGCCGGACGATCGGTAGAGCCCGAAGACCAAGATGCTTTCTGTTTCGCCCTCGATGAGATGTTGTCAGACCCTGCTGCTCTGGCGCGCATGGGTGCCAATGGCCGAGCCTTTGTTGAGGGGTGGGTGTCGCCAGCTGCAGTAGGCGCTGCCTACGAGCAGCTTTTCGAGCAACTCCGCTCATCTTGAGCTTCGATCGCGGCCTACATCCGGCTCTATAGCCACAGGTTTTCCTGGGTTCTTGTGCTTGGAGTTCAGGACAGTGGGCCGCTGCGACTAGCTTGTAAAGCCGTATGGGTAAGGCCTCTTCTTCAAAGAAAATCAAGCGCGTCCAACAAGCAGGCGTAAGCCGTGCTCCAGGGCAGCGTCGCAACCTTGGATTTCCGGCGCTAGTCATCGGGATCATTGTTTTGGGGTTGGCGATGGTGTTCTTTGCACGCAGCCAGATAGTTGAGAAGGTGGGTGAGGCACCTGCGGTTGATCAAGACAAGTGGTACTCGGCCTACGGCCTAGACATCTGCGGTGTGTACCAGGACAACCCCGTGCCAATTGGCCCCGATGAGACCGGCATCACCCCTACTACTGATGGGCTCATCCAAATCGCGCCCTTCGTCGAGTCCGCTGCGGGTAAGAACGCTCAGTTCGGTCTGTTCGCCGATCAGATTGGCCTCAAGCTGAGCAACGGGGAGTTGACACTTGCCGATGGCACCACATACAAGAATGGTGACCCCTGTAAGACAGAGGATGGCAAGGAGGCTGAGGGTGAAGTCGTCATGTACGTCTGGCCACCACAGGCAACCGATGCCACCAAGCCAGAGACAGTGACTACAGATCTTGATTCGCAGCGCTTCACCGAGGATGGCCAAGCGTTCGTGGTTGCGTTCGTGCCGAAGGGCACCGAGCCCAAGCTGCCGCCTTCGTTAGAGTCGCTGCAGAACACAAGCCACACGCCTGCAACACCGACCACTGATACTCCTGCAGAGGCCACCACGTCCACCATCGCAGAGGGCGGCTCTGGCACGGTAGAGGAATCGACTACCACGACTGTGGCTGGCGGCTAAGGAGACCCATGCTGGCCGTTGTTTTGGTTGGAGGATTCGGAACCCGCCTCCGCCCGCTTACCTTGACCAAACCAAAGCAGATGTTGCCAGTGGGTTCGGTGACGATGCTTGAGCGCGTGGTCGACAAACTCGCAGCGGCTGGAGTCACCCAGGTGGTTCTGTCACTCGGGTATCAGCCGGATGCCTTCATTGAAGAGTTCCCCGATGGAACCTGCGCCGGGGTCGGCATGCACTACGCAGTCGAACCGGAACCCTTAGATACTGCAGGTGCGATTCGCTTTGCCGCGACACATGCCGGAATCACCGAGCGCTTCTTTGCTATCAATGGCGATGTGTTGACAGACCTAGATCTGGCCGCACTTTGGAAGGCGCATGATTCCTTTGGTGGCCAAGCAACGTTGGCGCTGACTCCCGTCGAGGATCCTTCGCGCTACGGCGTCGTGCCGATCGATCAGGACGGTCGGGTTGAGGCCTTTATCGAAAAGCCGGAAGCAGGCACCGCTCCAAGTAACTGGATCAACGCGGGCACCTATGTCCTTGAACCCGCAGTCCTAGACCGCATACCTGCCGGCAGCCGAGTCTCCATCGAACGTGAAACCTTTCCCGCAATCGTGGCTGACCGTGCCCTCTTTGGGATGCACTCGGATGCCTATTGGATTGATGCAGGAACCCCCGAGGCTTATCTGCAAGCTCACCTTGACCTGATTGACGGAGTTCGTGGCGAGCCCGAACCTTCTCAATCACCCTTAGCTACCGTGCATGCGGACGCAGTAGTGACCCGATCTGTTCTAGGACCCGGCGTGACCATAGAAGCCGGTGCACAGGTAGTGGATTCAGTGGTGATGAGAAATTCTCGAGTAGGGGCTGGCGCACAGATTTCTAGGTCGATTCTGGGCGGCGGTTCTTCCGTCGGAGAAGCCTCCCGTCTGAGCGACCTGACCATTGTTGGTTTTTCTCAAGCCGTTGCGGCTGGAACCGAGTCGGTGGGCGAGCGATTCCCGTCGGCAGAGAATTGGTGAATTTGTCAACAACTAGGGGCACGCAATGAAAGCATTGGTAACGGGTGGCGCTGGATTCATTGGCTCCAACTTGGTGGACCGACTGTTAGCCGAGGGCCACAGCGTAGAGGTCGTGGACAATCTCTCTACTGGCAAGCTGGCCAACCTGTCCGAAGCGCGTTCGAATCGCGACCAGAATTTTTCCTTTCATCAGATCGACATCTGCGACCCATCAGTTGCCGAGGTGATCGAGCGCAGCAAACCCGAGGTTGTGTTTCATCTCGCCGCCCAAATCGATGTTCGAGTCTCAGTGCTTGATCCAAGTCTTGATGCCCGCGTCAATATTTTGGGCTCGCTCAACGTGATCGAGGGTGCCCGCCGTGCAGGCACTCGGAAGGTGGTCTTTGCCTCATCAGGAGGGACGATCTACGGGGTGGTTGATCCCGAGGACTTGCCTGTTACCGAGGGCCATAGCCAACACCCGGTCGCCCCCTATGGGGTATCGAAAAAGGTCGTCACAGATTATCTGTATGCATTTCGGGAGCTGCACCAGATGGAGTACACCTCTCTGGCGCTCGCAAATGTGTATGGCCCTCGCCAAGATCCACACGGTGAGGCCGGAGTGGTAGCCATCTTCGCAGGGCGGCTCCTGTCGGGCGAGAGTTGCACCATATTTGGCGATGGCTCACAGACTCGCGACTATGTCTACGTGGATGACGTCGTGGATGCCTTTGTTCGAGCCGCCGAGCGCGGGAGTGGACTGCTCTGCAACATCGGGACTGGAATCGAAACCTCGGTGACTGCCCTCTATGAGGCGATGGCACTCAATGCTGGCGTTGCTACCGATGCTGTGCTGGCACCCGCACGAGACGGCGAACTCCAACGCTCGTGTCTTGATGCCACCCGAGCCAAGATGCACCTTGGATGGGAGCCGTTTACGGACCTCTCCACGGGGACTGCGGAAGTGCTCGATTTCTTTAGGGCCCACTAGGGACCAGATAATAAAAAATTGCAGTCCGAAGCCCCCCGATCTGAGAGCGAGAAATGATGGAACGTTTTGCCAACAAGGTGGTGCTTCTAACGGGTGCTGCGTCCGGGATTGGGCGGGCAACTGCCGAACGCCTAGCTCTCGAGGGGGCAACGCTGGCCCTGGTCGATATCAACGCGGATGGGCTTGATCAGACAGTGCAAACATGTCGGGACAGCGGAGCGGAAGTGCTGTCGCTGGTTGGTGACATCTCCTCAGAGTCTTCTGTGGCAGAGATCATTGAGTCCACCGTGAACGAGTTTGGTCGGATAGATGTGCTGTGCAATATCGCTGGCATCTTGCAGTTCAAGGACTTCCGACTCACCACATTGGATGACTGGAACAAGATCATTGGCGTCAACCTGACGGGTACGTTCTTGATGTGTAGGGACGCACTACCCCACCTGCTCGAGTCTCAGGGGAACATCGTCAATATGTCCTCAACAGCAAGCCTGGGCGGTCACCCGTGGACTGCTCCTTACTCTGCGTCCAAGGGCGGGATTCAAGCTATGTCACTGGGAATTGCCGTTGAATTCGGAAAGATGGGCGTGCGCTGCAATTGCGTAGCGCCGGGTTCAATCCTTACTCCGATACAGGATGCATTCGAACTACCAGAGGGTGCTGATCCGAAACTGCTTCACCGCATCATGCCGTTAGACAAGATGCGAGGCCCCGAACAGATTGCTTCGGCCGTGGCGTACCTTGGTTCTGATGACGCTGCGCATGTCAACGGTACGGTTCTCAAGGTGGATGGAGGAACTCTCGCATGAGGTTCTCTCTAGCGTTGCCAATGCTGCCGGCACATCATTTTATTCCCCTAGCTCAAGCCGCCGAAGCTGCAGGGTACGGCTCGATTGCAGTACCGGAGTCGGTGTTCTTTCCCGAGGAAGTCTCGGCGAAGTACCCCTACAGCAGCGATGGTGGAAGGTTCTGGGCGGCCGAGACACCGTTCTTAGATCCCTTTGTTGCAATCCCTGCCATGGCAGCAGTTACGGAGCGTATTTCCTTCTTCACTAATGTCCTGAAACTCGGAATACGAGACCCATTGCTCGTAGCTAAAACAGTCTCTTCGATTGCAGCCCTTGCAGATGGTCGGCTGGGTCTAGGAGTCGGACTTTCTTGGATTCCAGAGGAGTTCGAGTGGCTCGGCAAAGACATGCGAACCCGTGGAGCGCGTACGAACGAGGCCATCGAGATCATCCGCCTGGTGTGCACCGGCGAGTTCGTTGAGTTTCACGGAAAGCACTACGAGTTTGGCCGCCTCATGGTGCGCCCGGTTCCCACGCAGCCAATCCCTATTTACGTTGGTGGATTATCTGAACCCGGACTCAAGCGCGCCGCTCGGCTAGCAGACGGGTGGATCTCGGTTGCGAATACTTCGGCAGAGGTGGCCGAAGTGCTGCCAAGGTTGACCGAGCTTCGGGCTGAATATGGGCGATCAGATGTTCCCTTCGAAATCAAAGCGCTCTGCACTGATGTGTTTGATCAGTCGGGGTTCGAGCGGATGGCTGAGATGGGCGTGACCGAGGCAATGGTGTGCCCTTGGTATTTCCGACCTGGGGATACGTCAGCACTCGATCAGCAGCTTGACTCAGTTGCTTGGTTCGGCGAGGACTTCGTCAGCAAGCTCAGCGACTGAGTGGTTGCCGGTCGAGCGGGTTCGCGTTAGCGGAACAAGTCTTCTTGCGGGGAGCGGACAAGGTTCTCTGCAACGCCAACCCGGGAGCCACCGAGTTGAAAAGCCGTTTCATCCACTCCGCGAACGATTGCTACCGGTATGCCCGTGGACTTCCCCATAACAAGCTCTGCAGCACCAGCAATCTCATCAACAATGGCTACCTCGGTTACTTGTAACTCGCGGCCGTAGGTGTCTTGGGTACCCCTCAAGTCGAGAACCGGAAGGATCCCTGCGGCTCCAATCGCAACATCTGTCACGCCGCGCCTCCAGGGGCGACCAAAGGTGTCCGAGATCACCACAGCTACCTCAACCCCGATTAATCCCTTGATTCCGTCCCGTATGCGTCGGGCAGATCGGTCAGGGTCAACGGGCAGCAGCGCTGCTTGACCGCGGGCCACGTTCGATAGGTCAATTCCGGCGTTCGCACAGACAAAACCGTGACGAGTTTCGCTGATGATTAGATCACCGCGGCGCCGCAGGATTCGAACTGATTCCTGCTCGACGAGCGGCTTGTGACTCAGGGGGTCATTGGGGTCGACCTGTGCCATTGCGCCCTCGGCTTTGGACACAATCTTTTGAGTGACCACGAGCACATCATGATGTTCAATCTGGCCGCCAGACTCGGCCACTGCACCACAAATGAGAGCGGCAATGTCGCTCGCTCGAACAATCTCCGGGATGCCTTCTACGGGAATCAATTGGATTGGTTTCATCTCGGGTAGTTCCTCATCTACTGATGATGGCGTCAATGCAGCTTGCGGCCAACTCGGCAGCTGCAGCACGATCAGTCATGACGGTCGGTGCCACGATGCATCGCATACCCGCCGCCTCGACCTGATTCGCTAGGTGCGCATCGACAGTATCGATAACTAGCGTCGAGGCAAACTCGGCGTAATAGCGGGCAATGCCTACCACCGACACCTCATGGCCGAGCTCTCGTAATAAGCGATCAGCAGGCCCTTTGAGCGCTGCTCCTCCAACAATGGGGCTAATCGCAACGGTTCGCTCTCTTGCAGCCGTGACTGCTGCGCGGACTCCTGGCACTGCAAGAACAGGGTCAATGGAGACGATGGGGTTTGAGGGTGCAATACAGATGAGGTCGGCTCGGGCTAGCGAGGACAGCACATCGGGGCCAGGCTGTGCTGCGTCGGCCCCGGCAAAGCGAATCTGACTGACTGCTACCTCGTGGTGTTCGCGTACGAAGTATTCCTGAAAGCTCAGTTCTCGCTCATCTACGGTTCGCACTTCAGTGCTCAGAGCGTCATCAGTCACTGGCAGAAGCTTGAGTTCGAGTCCCCATGTGTTGCAAATTTCGGCAGTGACCTGCGTCAAGGTGGCTCCAGCCCGCCGACGAGAGGTGCGGTACAGGTGAGTGCCAAGGTCACGGTCGCCTAGTGCAAACCATCCCGCTGCATCATTGCCGGCTGCATCGGTTTCTGAAATCCCGTTGCTCAGGGCGTAGCTGCGCACTTGCTCGATTGCCTGCCAAGTTTCGCCGACTAGCCCCCAGCCAGTTACCGGGTTGACTGCCTCAGCCAAGGTGTAGGTGATGGTGTCGATATCGGGACTCACCATCAGGCCGTGCAGAACTGTGTCGTCTCCAACGTTGACAATTGCGGTGACTTGGGACTGAGGCACCACTGCAATGAGGCCACGCAAAAACTTGGCCGCACCCACTCCACCTGCCAGAACTGCAACCTGAGTTGCCACAGGCAGTTAGCTAATCCCGCGGAGTTTGCCGGAGAGCAAGGCAAGGTCTGCATCGACCATCATTGTCACAAGATCCTCAAAGCCCACGGTGGGGGTCCAACCCAACACCTTCTCGGCCTTGGCCGGATCACCGACAAGAAGTTCAACTTCGGCCGGGCGGTAGAATGCCTCGTCGATGACAACAAACTCCTCGTAGTCCAAGCCAAGGTGACCAAAAGCAACCTCACAGAACCTGCGGACAGACTGCGTGTCTCCCGTGGCTACCACGTAGTCGTCAGGGGTGTCTTGTTGCAGCATGAGCCACATTGCTCGAACGTAATCACCGGCGAATCCCCAGTCGCGTTTGGCCTCGAGATTGCCAAGGCGAAGTTCAGTAGCTTGCCCGAGCTTGATCTTGGCCACGGTATTCGAGATCTTGCGGGTCACAAATTCAAGGCCCCTGCGAGGGGACTCGTGATTGAAGAGGATGCCGCTCGAGGCATGCAGGTCGTAGCTCTCGCGGTAATTCACGGTGATCCAGTGGCCGTACATCTTGGCTACTCCGTAGGGAGAGCGGGGGTAGAAGGGGGTGTCTTCAGACTGCGGAACCTCTACTACCTTGCCAAACATTTCCGAGGAAGAGGCCTGATAGAAGCGGATTCCAGGGTCTGCGATTCGGATGGCATCCATCAGGCGGGTCACGCCAAGACCAGTGACATCTCCGGTGAGCACTGGCTGGCTAAAGCTGGTTTGCACAAAGCTCTGAGCGGCCAAGTTGTAGACCTCGTCTGGGCGGTGCGTGCGGAGCAGGTCAATCATGCTGGCCTGATCGAGCAGGTCGCCGGGCACGGTTGCGATCCGATCCTGAAGATGCGCAATGCGTTCAAAGGTCACCGTTGAGGAGCGGCGAACCATGCCGATGACCTCGTACCCCTCGTCAAGGAGGAGTTCGGCTAGGTAGGAACCGTCTTGGCCGGTGATGCCAGTTATAAGCGCGCGCTTTGTCATGGTGAGGATTTTACTCGGTCCCGATGCTGGGGTCTGTTAACTGAGTTGGCAAATTGCAAGCCTGTAGAGTGAAAGGTGCCGCTTCTTTCGACAGGCCAACTCTATGCAGTTACCAACACCAGATGACCCGTCCAAGATGAGTGCTCGGCCCCAAGCGGCAGAAGTTGCTGCACTCGGCTTGCGCATTGCGATGCTCAGAATGGATCTGGGGTTCACCCAGCAAGAACTCGCAGAGCGCTTGGGAATCTCTCGTGTTGCAGTGTCCAACCTGGAGTCTGGTCGAAGCGTCCCCGGTGAACGAACTGTCACGTTGATGGCTGGACTCTTCTGCATGGAACCATTCGAACTTGTCCAAGGCACCGCCTACCCGCAGGCCAAAGTCGATCGTTTACCCCTCGTCACGGCAAAATACACCGAGGTGGAACTGCAGTTAGCACTACTTGAGCGAGACCTGCGTTGGTTGGAGTCTGCCCCTGCCGAGCTAGCAATTGAGGTGATTGAGGGGTGGCAAAAAGCGCTTCGCCTGCTAGCAGAAGGCACAACAGATAGCCGGCAACTGCTCCTTCTTCGCCAAGCTCTCGATGCGCTTCCTGGTACCTAGCTCCGGGCATTTTGTCTCGGCTTGTAACCGCTTACGCTTCCGCTTGTAACCGTTTACGCCGGTCGTTCAGCAAATCTTCGAGCGTCTGATCGAGGGGAATCTCTGGCTTCCACCCTGTATCAGCCAGAATTCGAGAACTGTCGCCGAGCAGAATGGGAATATCTACAGGCCGTTGAAGATCAGGGTCTGGTTCAAGCGTCATGGGAATCTGAGCCATCGAGATCAGGCGTTCAGCTAAATCTTGCACAGGGATCGCGGTTCCCGAGCACACGTTGTACACCTGACCAGCGTGACCCTTGTCGACCAACAAGCGGTAGGCGCGAACAACGTCGCGGACATCGGTAAAGTCCCGCTGGGGACTCAGGTTTCCCACGCGGACCACTGAATTGCCCTCGATCTCGTTCGCTGCAACCCGCGACGCAAGAGCGGGCGCTACAAACTTGTCAGTCTGTCCCGGGCCAAGATGATTGAAGGGCCGAGCCCGGACAACATGTTGCTCGTATCCTAAAAACGCCTGCAACGCCACGTAATCAGCGGCCACTTTGGAAGCTGCGTAAGGGCTCACGGGCCGCAGAGCGAGATCTTCTGTGATTGGCAAGTCCGCGGCTGTGACTTTGCCGTAAATATCGGCGGAGCCGATGGTCAGGACCCGCTCGGTTCCGGCTTCTCTGGCTGCCCATAAAATATTGAGAGTGCCCTCTGCGTTAGCGCGAAAAGTAGCCTGTGGGGTTTGCCAAGAGCCTCCAACGTCGCTCGCGCCGGCTAGGTGATAGACCACCTCTGGCTGGCAACGGCGAAACAGCTCGAGCAACGCGGCAGCATCAAGAATGTCGAGTCCGTCGGTGACCCGATCGGTAGCAGTCACCTCGTCGCCCGAATCTTCAAGGTGGCGTTGCAGGTGAGCGCCTACAAAGCCACCAGCGCCGGTAATGAGTGCCCTCATCGGTTCACCTGAGTAGGCCTAGGTGTGAGTCGAATCTTCATCTCATCTCACTCTATGCGGGCGGGCAGCTAAACCGTGCCTTCGCTTCATGTGTCGCAGGTTCAGCAATGCTGCGCGGTACGATCCATGTTCCCCGGATGAAGGACATGGTCATCCCACCCGAGACTCAAGAGCCCAACTCAGATCCTCTTCCCGCTGCCGAAGAACTTGGAGCGGACACTGTCGACGATTCACTCGTCTCAGATCAGGTTTCACTGATAGAAGACTATGAATCTGAGGAGGCTGACCTTGACGAGAAGTGGGGCTTTGTTCAGCCAGAGCCACTTGTAGGCGTTGGCGCGCCTCCTGTGGTGGCCGTAGTGATTACTTCGAACCCGGGCGATTACTTTGAGGATGCCCTTGAATCGATCGCAGCGCAGGAATACGAGAATCTCTCAGTTCTCGTTATCGATAATGGAAGCGAGCAAGACCCAACTCCGCGAGTTGCCGAGATTCTGCCTACTGCCTTTGTGAAGCGCAGAGAGCAAGATCTGGGTTTTTCTTCCGCCGCAAACGAGGTACTCGTAGCCGTTGAAGGTGCAGCGTTCTACCTGCTCCTACACGACGATGTTCGCCTTCCCGATGGCGCAATCACTGCGTTGGTGACCGAGGCCTTTCGGTCAAACGCAGGAATAGTTGGCCCCAAGCTGGTCGACTGGGACGACCCGAAACAGCTCCGTTCGGTTGGTTACGCCGTGGATCCATTTGGGTTCTCCTCCTCGGTTTCAGAGCCTGGTGAGTTAGATCAGTCACAGCATGATCTGGCCCGTGAAGTCTTTGCTGTCTCCGACGCATGCATGTTGATTCGGGCCGATCTTTTCGCAACTCTGGGTGGGTTCAACGAACAGATTCCTTACTTCGGCGAAGACATCGATCTGTGTTGGAGAGCGCACGTTGCTGCAGCAACCGTGCACCTCTGCCCCTCGGTTGCGGTCGGCCATCGCGAAGACTTTGAACAGCGGCGCGGCTCTGAAGAGCGGTCGGAACGCCTAGCGCTTCGCCATGAGGCCAGGATGATGCTGAGCAACTACGAGTTGTTTCGATTGCTCTGGGTTATCCCTGTGGCGATTGTGTACTCAGCAATCGATTTGCTTGCCTCGTTAGTTCTCGGGAGATTCAAACACGCTGGTGACGTCACAGCATCTGTTGGGTGGAATCTTGGGAACTTCTTCTCGCTGTTTTCTGAGCGCTCGCGGGTCAAGAAGACGCGTAGAACACATGATTCTGGCTACCTGCCATTGATGCGTCAGGGAAGCTCTCGACTGAAGGGAATCCTGCGCGGTCAAGACTCGAGCGAGAATCGCGTGCAGTCAGTCACGAACGCGAGTCGCGAATACCTGCGAGATATGACCGCTGGCCCAAACCGCGCGGGTGTGGCCATCTTTGTTCTGGTTGCAGCCCTCATGGTGCTTGGTGCAAGAGACCTGATTTCTGGGCCGCTTCCCGTGTTCCGCGAGTTCATAGATGCCGGCAGCAGCGGCGGCCAACTGCTCTCGGAATGGTTCACGGGATGGCGAAACGCTGGCCTTGGTGAGCCAGCGATTGCGCCGGGCCTAGTGCCCGGGCTTGGCCTTGTCGGCTCAGTTCTATTTGGGGCGATTGGACTAGCCCGCCGACTGATGATTCTGATGCCACTGCTCGTTGGCGCAATGGGGGCCTGGAAACTCTTCTTCGCCACGCACTCGACGCGTACTCGTGTTGCCGCCCTGCTCGCATACGGCCTGAATCCCGTCGTGCTCAATGCTGTTGCCGAGGGTCGCCTGCAAGCCCTCTGGGTGTATGCGGCGGCTCCTTGGTTGCTGCGCCGACTGGCAATGCAGGCAGGAATCAAGCCGTTTGACAGGCCAGAAGTGTCGTTACCCCCTCGCATGCGACAGCTTGCGGGAACTGCACTGATCTTTGCTCTTGTGGGATCTGTTACCCCGCTTGGGGCTCTCATTCTGGCGTTGAGCATGCTGGTACTAGCAGCGGTGTCCTCGCTCAGTCACCATGCCAAGCAGGCCCGCCGAATGGCAGCATCCACCGTTGGGGGCCTCATTCTGGCCATTCCCGTGCTCCTGCCATGGCTACTCGCATCGCTACTCCGAGGGGATCTCGCATCTCTGACAGGTCTCTGGGCTACCAACAGCGCATCTCCCTCTGCAGCGCGCATTCTGACCGGGTCGGTTGGAGCAGTCACTGTGGGTCTGTTTGGTTGGGGCTTGGTCATTGCAGCCATGTACTGCCTGATTGCTGGCAGCGGCTGGCGTCTTCGATGGGGTATCAGTGCATGGGTGCTCACCTTTGTGTCTTGGGTTGCCACGGTGGCACTTGCTAAGTGGGGATTCTTGGGTGGTGCCGGGGCAGAACTCATCTTGATGCCCGCCGTTCTTGGTGTGTGTGTTGCCATTGCAATGGGTGTGCTGGCGTTCGAACACGACGTAGTCGGCTCAGACTTTGGGCTACCGCAGGTGCTCTCTGGGGTTGCAGTTGCGGCAGTGCTGATTGGTCTGGTTCCCATCGGTGTGGCGGCAGCCAACGGGCGCTGGTATCAGCCAGAGGGGGATTTCCGTAATCTGCTTGATGTCGTAGATGAGGGAACGAACTTCCGCAGCGTTTGGATTGGTGACCCGGATGTATTGCCCCTGTCTGGTTGGACACTCCAGGGCCAAGAGGGCCTAGCTATGGGTGTGAGCAGCGGCCTTGATCCGCTGATTACGCAGCGCTTTCGCCTTGACGGAGGGACAGGGGTGGCCACCCTGACTGAAGCAGTCGAGGCCGCGCTGAATGGGGAGACAAGTCGCCTCGGGCGTCTGTTGGCGCCCATGGGGATTCGCTACATCGTGGTCATAAACAGACCCGCACCCGAACCGTTTGCTTCTGCCGAAGTGCCGATGCCCGTACCCGCTTTGGCGGCATTGCGAGAGCAACTCGATCTTCGTGAAGTCGAGATCAATCCAGGAGTCGTGCTGTTCCAAACAGGTGCACCTTGGCCCCTGCGATCAAATGTGAGCGACCTCAATTTGCCTTCAGATGGAGCCCCTACGTTGGAGCAGCAATTGAGCAATGGTTGGGCCGCTCCACCTGCAGTGCTTGGGACCAACCCAGGAACCAAGTTCTCGGGAACAGTCCTGGGTGATCAACAGATTGCTCAGTCTGTGACCGCAGATCCCGGATGGCATATGAAGCAGGACTCCCAAGAGGACGCTAAGAGGACTGATCTGTTTGGCTGGTCCCAGCAGTTCACGTCCGGTGCAGGTGGATCCGTTACGTTGGCTTGGGTGACGCCGTTGAGTCTGCGTGCACTGCAGTTGTTGCAAGTGCTGGGGCTACTTGGGCTGTTAGTGCTGGCTATTCGACACCCCCGGATGTTTCCCAGGTCTTCAAAGAGAGGCTCCGCGGAAATTGCTGGTCAGCGAGTAGTTGTAGGCCCCGATGGACTGCAGCCGGAAGAGACAACTGCTACCTCTGCAGCTAGCGCCCTGCGAAATACCGCAGATCTATCTCAGGATCCTGTTGTCGAATCGGCCGAGCACCTCAGCAGTGGTTCTGGTCCCGGCGAAGAAGGGGAGCAGGCATGAAGGTCTCGCGTCTGGTTCTGATCACTG